>NZ_JAFGYI010000285.1:0-469 GCF_017490905.1 Pseudomonas sp. 32_A
GAGCCCACTGGGCGAACAGCAACGTTATAACGGCCACTCAGTGGTTCGTCACGCGCAGCCCCGGGTTCGTCCCCTATAAGGGCCTAGTACCTTTCGAGCCCCGCGCGTACTAGGCAGATAAGAACCCTCCAGCTCGGGGCCTCAAACCGATATTCCATGTGGGCCAACTGCCATGTTGTGTCCAGTCGCTATCGGAGTAGCCGCGCTGGTGCCACACGACTACAACCCTCGTAATAGGGCTGCGTGCGTCCTAAATACACTCGCTGTTGAGATACTAAAATTATCTGTGGATTGCCGGCATTGAGCCCACGGTAAACCCCAAATACATAAGTGTATAATGTCTCGGACCCGTCGCAACGGTTGTTAATATGACAGGCCGCTAAAGACGTTCTACTCCGCCATATGAGATAATATCCTTATCTTGAGACGCATAGCAAATGTAGGAGAGAGAGGTTAATAAGGCCTAGCC
>NZ_JAFGYI010000286.1:0-469 GCF_017490905.1 Pseudomonas sp. 32_A
TTTCACATCATGTCGTTTCCGTTGCCTTCGAAGTCGGCGCCCGCCGACGCATTTTCCGATTTTCCGTTGCTCGACGCCGAACCGGTGCCGCCGCGCATCGCCGCCGCGCTCGCCGCGCTGCGCGAAGGGCGCGCGGTCGTGCTGCAGGACGACCACGACCGCGAGAACGAAGCCGATCTGATCGTCGCCGCCGAGCGGCTCACCGACGAGACGATGGCGCTGTTGATCCGCGAGTGCAGCGGCATCGTCTGCCTGTGTCTGACGGACGAAAAGGTGCGCGCGCTCGAGCTGCCGCCGATGGCGCAATTGAACGAGAGCAAGAACGGCACCGCGTTCACGGTGTCGATCGAGGCACGCGCCGGCGTGACGACCGGCGTGTCGGCCGCCGATCGCGTGACGACGATCCGCGCGGCGATCGCCGATAACGCGTCGCCGCACGACATCGTGCGCCCCGGCCATGTTTTTCCGC
>NZ_JAFGYI010000287.1:0-468 GCF_017490905.1 Pseudomonas sp. 32_A
CGGTAGTGCAGCCCGAACGGGTTGATCAGAAAATGCGTGTCTTCGCCCGGCACGCGCAGCGAGATGTAGTTGTAGATCAGCTCGCTCCAGCCGAGATGATCGAAGATCCGGTACGCGGCCGCCAGTTGCACGCGCGCCTGCCACTCCGCTTGCGCAAGACGCGCCGGGCGGGCGAACGGTTGATTCGGCGTTCGATTCGTCACGTGCGCTCCTCGTCGAATGACATCGTTGCGGGCGCCGGCGCATGCAAGCCCGCCGGCGGCGGGCCCGCGCTACAGGAACAGCAGCGCGCGATTGAGCGCGTCCTCGTCGCGCGGCCGCTCGCGCCAGCGCTGCGCGACGGGCACCGAATACAGTCGCGGCGCGCCGAAGCGCGGCCAGAAATGACACAGGCCGGGTGCGATCACCTGCACGACCGGCAGGCCGATGTCGGGCCGCGTCTTGTCGACGACGAGCGTATCGATGCCC
>NZ_JAFGYI010000288.1:0-468 GCF_017490905.1 Pseudomonas sp. 32_A
CTGCTGGAGCCGGCGTTCCTGCGCGTCGGCAACCTGTTCCTGGTGCTGCAGTCGGTGTCCATCGTCGCGCTGCTCGCCCTGGGCGTGACCCTGAGCATGGCCGTGGGCGGGCTGGACCTGTCCATTGGTGCGGTCGCCGCGCTGAGCCTGATGAGCGCCAGCTACGTGATGGTGGTGCTGGACTGGGGCCCGCTCGCAGCGATCCTCATCAGCCTCGGCCTTGGCACCCTGGTCGGTCTGCTCAACGGCTGGCTGATCGTGCGCATGCGCGTGCCGGACATCCTCGCCACCCTGGGCAGCATGTTCCTGGTGGTCGGCGTGCAACTGATCCCCACCGGCGGCCGTTCCATCGCCGTCGGCATGACCCTGCCCAATGGCGATGAGGCGCCGGGCGCCTTCGCCAGCGGTTTCCTCGCCCTCGGCCGCGCCCAGCTATGGGACCGCGTGCCGGTGCCGGTGGTGATCATG
>NZ_JAFGYI010000289.1:0-468 GCF_017490905.1 Pseudomonas sp. 32_A
TTCCTGCTCGGCGCGCTCGACACGGCGCGGCTGCCGGGCGCGAGCGCCACGCGGCTGCGCCGCGCGCTCGATCGCGCGAGCGATGCGATCGCGCACGTCGCGCGAACGGGCGACGATGCGTTCGTGCGGCAGGCGGCGTCCGCGCTCTATCACGCGACGACGGCGATCCTGCTCGCGAGCGAAGGGATGCGGCTCGCGCCCGATCATCGGCGGCTCGCGCTCGCTCATCTCGTGTTGCGCTACAAGCTGTCGCCCGTCGATCCGCTCGCGACGCCGCGCGCCGATGCCGACGCGGATGCGGAGGCGGAAGCCGGCGTGCTGGCGGCGTTGTTGCACGATCGGCCCGTCACGCTCGACGACGCGTTGCGCCTGCTCGACGATCGTTCGGGAGACGCGGCATGAGCGGCAATGTCTCGAAGCGATTGCGGGCCTCGAGCGGATCGGAGATCGGGCGCGCCGCCGCCGGTG
>NZ_JAFGYI010000290.1:0-467 GCF_017490905.1 Pseudomonas sp. 32_A
GTCTTTAGTTTCTCCTGGCGCAAGTTTATTGACAGGTTCTTTTTCATTTCTATCGTCATCAGCTGCGGCCCTATCTTTATTAGGGGCAAGCTTGCTTTATTCTACCTTACCTTCAATTTACATAGGTGCTGCATCATTAGTAGAGGGTCAAGCAGCTGTCTCATTGGGATTTAGTTCCATTAGTTCTGCATTGATAGCTGAATTGGTCACTTCAGTATCGATATCTGTTTCATTCTTAGCACTATCTAGTAGTACAGTAGCTCTGCCCATTGTAACCTTTCTGTCAGCTCTTGCTCCACTATCTATTCTGTCGGCTACACCTTTTACTTCATCTCTAGCTGTGTTTTCTTCTTTCTTAACTGTTCCTTCATGGTCTTCCCTTTTACCTTTGCCATCATTATTAATTTCACCGTTTTTAATTTCGAGTGGTGTAATTAACCTGTTTTTAGGATTAGGGTCTGCTGCGG
>NZ_JAFGYI010000291.1:0-467 GCF_017490905.1 Pseudomonas sp. 32_A
GTCGATGTACGGCGGACCTTCACCCAGCAGCCGAAGTGCCAGGTCTGACCTAGCGCCACAGCCACCGGTAGTAGAGCACGGCCAGCAACAGCCAGATCGCCACGATCACCACGGCGGCCGCCTTGCTGCGGGGGCGCTGCGAGCTGGCGCGCTCGAATTCATCCGCCTGGAGCTTGCTTGCGGCATACACCTGCGCGGGTACGAGGCGAATGATCAGCCAGATGGACGCCGGCAGGATCAGCAGGTCATCCAGCAGTCCCAGCACGGGAATGAAGTCCGGTATCAGATCGAAGGGGCTCAGCGCGTAGGAAACCACCAGCAGGCACAGCAGCTTGACCGGCAGGGGCGTTTCCGGGTGCTTCCAGCAGAACCACAGGATCATGGTTTGCCGTTTGATCGAGCGGGCCCACTGCTTGAGTCTTGCGAACATCGTGCGTTACCGGTGAAAGGGAGTGCCTAACCTACAC
>NZ_JAFGYI010000039.1:0-51449 GCF_017490905.1 Pseudomonas sp. 32_A
GGAGCGGGTTTACCCGCGAAGAAGGCGACTCGGTCTTACAGTGTAGACACTCAGCCACTATCCGGGTGCGAGCATCAGGTTCGGTGCCAGGCGATGAAAGCCCTCCTCGTCCAGGCGAATGTCCAGCGCCAGGCTGGCCAGGTCGTCGGCCAGCGGTTCGGCCGCCGCATCGTTTTCCAGGTAGTTCTGTTTCAGGTAGCTGTCGCACCCCGGGCAACACTCGGCGCGCAGCGGCGCCTTGCCCGGCGCATGGCGGTCATCGTCGAGGCTGGTGTAGCGCAGGTCCTTGCTCGACTCGCAGTACACGCACTTGACCCGCACCACATGCCACTCGCAGGCACACAGTGAACAGGCCAGGTAGCGCAGGCCATTGTGCTTGCCACGGTTGCGCACCACCCCGGCCATCGCCGGCGAACCGCAGGCCGGGCACTGGGCAAGGCTGCCAGCAGGCTTGAGTTCGGGCGCGGGCAATGCCAACAGCCAGCTGGACCACGCCGCCTGCAAGGCCGCGCCAATGAACGGGACCAGCGCTGCGGGTACCGCGTCGTACTGGCCGCCGAGCAAGGCGATGCCCCAGCCCTTGCGCTGCTCGCCATCACTGCCGCGCAGCACCTGCAACGTATCACCCAGCGGACCGCCGGTTTCACCCTCAAAGCGTTCGAGCAAGGCCTGCAACCAGACCAGCCACGGCCCTTCACGCACCAGACTGTCCGCGGCCAACGGCGGCAAGCCATGACTTATGCACAGGCGCTGACGCTCCTCGGCCACCGGCATGCCAGCGGGCGGGTTATCCACAAGCTGCTGCTGGATACGGCACAAACGAGCCACCAGCTTCAGGTATTGGCCAAGGGCATTGCCCTCGGCCAGCTGCTCCAGGCGCGCGGCGCGCAGTTCGAACAGGTTGGCGGGGGGCAGGTGCAGAAACGGCGGCATCACCGCCGACGCTTCGATCTGCCCGGGTTCGAGTATCGTGCTCAAGCGCTCATCCTTCTTTTCGTCCGTGATTGCCCGGCGTCTTGTCACCGGTCACTTCCCGGTACCACAACTCATGGTGCTTGCGCGCCCAGGCGCGGCTGACCCAGCCATGCAGCATGGCGCCGATCGAGCCCTTGATCCAGATGCCGGCGTAGATGTGCACGATGATGCTGAGGATCAGCACGAACGCCGCCAGGGCGTGAAGCAAAGTGGCGAGGCGAATGGCGCCGATGTCGAAGTAATGACTGAACCAGGCACGCCAGATCACCACGCCGCTGATCAACAGCACCAGCATGCACAGCAACAAGGTCCAGAACAGCAGCTTCTGACCGGCGTTGTACTTGCCGATCGGTGGCACGCCGTCCTCCCTGTTCAGCATGACCCGATCGATACGCCGCAGCCATAGCCGATCATTGGCAGTGATGAAGTTCGCGCGCCAGAACCGCAACACCAGGCCGAGGAAGAACACGAACATCGCCACACCCAGGAACGGATGCAGAATACGCGTCCACGGCCCACCGCCGAACAGGTGGCTGAGCCAGAACAGCGCCGGATGGAACAGCGCCAGCCCCGACAGGCCAGCCAGGATGAACAGGATCGCGACGACCCAGTGGTTGCTGCGCTCGTTGGCGTTGTAGCGCAGGATGGGTTTGTTGTCGTTCATGGTCGCTGCTCCCCTTGCCCACCGGGCTTGGTCGGATCATAGACATGGACCGACGGGTCCACCTGTTGCACGCTTTCATCCGCAGGTGTCGGGTGTTCGTCCTCCTCCACCCGCTGTGGCCCGACCCGCACATAGTGGAAGAACCCGGCCAGCACCGCCGCGCCCATGGCCAGCAGCGCCAGCGGCTTGGTGATGCCCTTCCACAGCCCGACCAGCGGGCTGATCACCGGCTGATCCGGCAGGCCGGCATACAGCTTCGGCGTGTCGGCATGGTGCAGCACATACATCACGTGGGTGCCACCGACGCCATCCGGGTCGTACAGCCCGGCATTGTCGTAGCCTCGCGACTTGAGATCGACGATGCGCTCGGCAGCATGCACCTTCATTTCGTCCTTGGTGCCGAACACGATTGCGCCGGTCGGGCAGGTTTTCACGCAGGCCGGCTCCAGGCCCACGGTCACGCGGTCGGAACACAGGGTGCACTTGTATGCCTTGTGGTCCTTCTGCGAGATGCGCGGGATGTTGAACGGGCAACCGGTGATGCAGTAACCGCAACCGATGCAGTGGTCCTGGTTGAAGTCGACGATGCCGTTGGCGTGCTTGATGATCGCCCCCGGGCTCGGGCAGGCCTTCAGGCAACCTGGCTCGGCGCAGTGCATGCAGCCGTCCTTGCGAATCAGCCACTCCAGGTTGCCGTCGTCGCGCTCGTGCTCAGTGAAGCGCATCAGGGTCCAGGTCTCGGCAGTGAGGTCCTGGGGGTTGTCGTAAGTGCCGTGGTTGTGGCCGACCTCGTCACGCAGTTCGTTCCACTCCGAACACGCCACCTGGCAGGCCTTGCAGCCGATGCACTTGGTGGTGTCGATCAGCTTGGCGACTTCCTGCTGCTGGCGTACCGAAGGCGGTACGGTGGTGGTGGCCGAGCGGGCGATGATGTCTTGGCTGGCCATCAGAGTTTCTCCACTTTGACGAGGAACGACTTGGACTCTGGCGTCTGGGTATTGCCGTCACCCAGGAAAGGCACCAGGGTGTTGGTCAGGTAGCCATGCCGCGTAGTCCCGGTGAAGCCCCAGTGCAGCGGGATGCCGATCTGGTGCACGGTCTGGTTGTTGACCTTGAGCGGGCGAATCCGCTTGGTCACCACCGCCACCGCATCGATATGCCCGCGTTTGCTCGACACACGCACCCGGTCACCGGCCTTGATACCTTTCTCGTTGGCCAGGACCTCGCCGATTTCGACGAACTGCTCCGGCTGGGCGATAGCGTTGAGCCGGCAATGCTTGCTCCAGAAGTGGAAGTGCTCGGTCAGCCGGTAGGTGGTCGCCGCGTAAGGGAACTCGTCGTGCTTGCCGAGGGTGTCCCACACCGAGTCGAAAATCCGTCCGGCCGGGTTGCTGGTAGCCTTCTTGTTCTGCGGATGCAGCGGGTTGATGCCAATCGGCGTCTCGAACGGCTCGTAGTGCTCGGGGAACGGGCCTTCGGCCATCTTGTCGATGGCGAAGAACCGCGCCACGCCTTCAGGGTTCATGATGAACGGGTTCATCCCCGCCTCAGGTGGCGAGTCGACCTTGAAGTCGGGCACATCGGTGCCGGTCCAGGCCTTGCCATTCCACCATACCAGGCGCTTCTTCTCCGGGTCCCACGGCTTGCCTTGCGGGTCGCTGGATGCACGGTTGTAAAGGATGCGGCGGTTGGCAGGCCAGGCCCAGGCCCAGTTCTGCACCTGGTGCATGCCGTACGGGTCGCTGTTGTCACGGCGAGCCATCTGGTTGCCCTGCTCGGTCCAGCTGCCGGCGAAGATCCAGCAGCCGGACGCGGTGCTGCCGTCGTCCTTGAGCTGGCCGAAGCCCGCGAGTTGCTGGCCAGCCTTGAGCACTGCGCCAGTCGGGTCGGTGACGTCGGTCACCGCCCAGCCGTTCATTTCCTTGGCAAGCTCCTCCGGGGATGGCTCTTCAGGGACCTTGTATGGCCAGTTGATGTTCATCAGCGCATCTGGGTAGGCGCCGCCCTCGGCCTGGTAGCGTTGGCGCAAGCGCAGGAACAGCTCGCTCATGATGTGAACGTCGGTGCGGGTCTCGCCCGGACCGTCGGCACCTTTCCAGTGCCACTGCAGCCAGCGGCTGCTGTTGACCAGCGAGCCGTCTTCTTCAGCGAAGCAGGTGGTGGGCAGGCGGATCACTTCGGTCTGGATATTGGCCGTATCGACATCGTTGAACGGCCCGGCGTTGCGCCAGAACTCCGAGGTCTCGGTGGCCAGCGGGTCCATGATCACCAGCCACTTGAGCTTGGCCAGCGCCGCGGTGACGCGGTTCTTGTCCGGCAACGCGGCAATCGGGTTGAAGCCTTGGCACATGTAGCCGTTGACCTTGCCCTGGCCCATCATCTCGAACATGCGCAGCACGTCGTAGGCCGGCACATCGAGCTTGGGCAGCCAGTCGTAGCCCCAGTTGTTCTCCGCCGTGGCATTGGCGCCGTACCAGGCTTTCATCAGGCTGACATGGAACTTGCCGTAGTTCTGCCAGTACGACAGTTGCCCAGGGCGCAGCGGCTTGGAGGCGCGCTTGTCGATGTACGCGGCGTAGTCCTGCTCGGCATCGCCGGCCAGGGTCAGGTAACCCGGCAGCGAGTTGGACAGCAGGCCGAGGTCGGTCAGGCCCTGGATGTTGGAGTGACCACGTAAGGCGTTGACCCCGCCACCCGGCATGCCGACGTTGCCCAGCAGCAACTGGACCATGGCCGCACTGCGGATGATCTGTGCGCCGATCGAGTGCTGGGTCCAGCCAAGCGCGTAGAGGATCGTCATGGTCTTGCCCGGAATCGAGCAGGTGGCGATCTCTTCCCAGATCTTCAGCATGGCGTCTTGCGGCATGCCACAGGTCATGCTGGCCAGTTCCGGGGTATAGCGGCTGTAGTGCTGCTTCATCAGCTGGAACACGCAGCGCGGGTGCTGCAGGGTCGGGTCGACCTTGGCAAAACCGTCCTCACCCAGCTCGTACCCCCAGCCGGACTTGTCGGCATACACGCGCTTGGCCTCGTCGTAACCGCTGAACAGGCCATCCTCGAAGCCATAGTTCTCTTTGACGATGAACGACACGTCGGTGTAGTTGCGCACGTACTCGTGCTGGATCTTGTCGTTGCTCAGCAGGTAATTGATCAGCCCGCCCATGAAGGCGATGTCGGTACCGGTACGGATCGGTGCGTAGTAGTCCGCCACCGAAGCGGTACGGGTAAACCGTGGGTCGACCACGATCAGCCGCGCCTTGTTGTGCGCCTTGGCCTCGGTCACCCACTTGAAGCCGCAAGGATGCGCTTCTGCTGCGTTGCCACCCATCACCAGGACCAGATTCGCGTTGGCGATATCGGACCAGTGGTTGGTCATGGCGCCACGGCCGTACGTCGGGGCAAGACTTGCCACCGTCGGGCCATGTCAGACACGAGCCTGGTTATCGAACCCCAGCATGCCTGTTGCGCGGACGACCTTGTGGGTCAGGTAACCAGCCTCGCTGGAAGCGGCGGAGGCAGCGAGAAAACCGGTGGTGAGCCAGCGGTTGACCGTTTGCCCCTGGGCGTTCTTTTCGATGAAGTTGGCGTCGCGGTCCTGCTTCATCAGGTCGGCGACGCGATCGAGCGCCTCGTCCCAGCTGACCCGCACCCACTCCTTGCTGCCCGGCTTGCGTACCTCGGGGTACTGCAGGCGGCTCGGGCTGTGGATGAAATCCAGCAGGCCGGCGCCTTTAGGGCAGAGGGTGCCGCGGTTGACCGGGTGGTCGGCGTCACCTTCGATATGGATGATGTTCTGTTTGACGTTCTTGCCCGCATCGCCCTGGCTGTACATGATCAGGCCGCAGCCGACCGAGCAGTAGGGGCAGGTGTTACGGGTTTCCTTGGTATGCGCCAGCTTGAAGTGACGCACCTGCTCGGCGAATGCTGGTGTCGGGGCCATGCCCAACGCCGCAAGGCTCGAGCCTCCAAGGCCGACGGCGGCGACCTTGAAGAACTGCCGACGGTTCAGGTCCATCGTGCACTCCTGATCAGATGGTGGACGCACGGAACATGGCCGGCGCCTCTTGGTAGTCACGGTGGCGGCCGGTTGATGGCCGCCAACAGGTAAGACTAGCCAAGAATCAGGAAGGTGCGATGACATGGGTCAGCTGAGGGCGCTGTGTTGCCTGATTCGCGGGTGAACCCGCTCCCACAGGTACTGCACATGCCCAAGCCGTCGCGCTTTCCTGTGGGAGCGGGTTCACCCGCGAACACCGGCAACGCCGGTGCCATCCACCACCGGCCGATCAGCAGCGCGGCAGGTTGCGCACCACGTTCAGCGCTGCACTGCTCTGGGCCACCGGCATGATTTCGATGGTATTGATGTTCACATGTGCCGGCTGTTCGGCAATCCAGGCCACCGTGGCCGCAATGTCCTCGGGCAGGATGGCTTGCACGTCCCGGTACAGGGCCTGCACGGCATCCAGATCACCGTTCAGGCGCACCACCGAGAAATCGGTGCCCGAGCACAGCCCCGGCTCGATATTGCTCACCCGCACGCGAGTGCCTGCCAGGTCGGCGCGCAGGTTGAGGCTGAACTGGCGGACAAAGGCCTTGCTGGCGCCATACACATTACCGCCCGGGTAGGGGTAGGTGCCGGCGATCGAGCCGATGTTGATGATCATGCCGCTGTCGGCTTCCACCATCTGCGGCAGGACCTTGTGGGTGACCATGGCCAGGCCGGTAATGTTGGTGTCGATCATCCGCTGCCAGTTTTCTGCGCTGCTGGCCTGGGCACGGTCTACGCCCAGCGCCAGCCCGGCGTTGTTGACCAGCAGGTCGATCTGCAGCGAAGCATCGCGGATTTGCCCGACTGCCGCCTCGAGCGACGCCGGGTCGGTCACATCGAGTGTCAGCGGAATGAAGTTGACGCCCAGTTCGGCTTCCAGCGCCTGCAACTTGTCCATGCGCCGGGCGCCACCGATCACGCGGTAGCCTTTGCCGATCAGGGTACGGCAGATGGCGCGGCCAAAGCCCGAGGAGGCGCCGGTTACGAATGCGGTTTTCATCAGTTTTCTCCTATGGATGGGGTCAGGCCAGGTACTTCACGCCCAGGCTGGTGAACAGGCAGAGCATCGAGAACACCAGCACCTTGCGTACCACTTCGTTGCCCTTGCGCAGGGCCAGGGCGCTGCCCAAGTGGTTGCCGAGGATGTTGCAGGCCACCAGCGGCAACGCCAGCAGGTAGACGACCTTGCCGGCCATGATGAAGGCCACCAGGGCGCCGATGTTGGATGCGAAGTTGAAGGTCTTGGAGTTGGCCGAGCTGGAGACCAGGTCCATGCGCAGCAGGTAATGGAAGGCGATGATGAACATGCTGCCGGTACCAGGGCCGAAGAAGCCGTCATAGAAGCCGATGGCCAGGCAGGTCAGCGGGACCACGGTGAACAGCATCCGCGATGACAGTTCGCGCTCCTCGACCGGGCGATCCTTGGGCGTGAGGAAGATGAGGATGCCCAGCGGGATCAGCGCCAGGATGATCTTGCCCACGGTTTCCTGGGAGATCGACACGATCAGGTGTGCGCCCAGGTAGGCACCGAGCAGCGAAAACGGCACGCCGACCAGCGCCACCTGCCAGACCATCTTGCTGTTGGCCAGGAAGTTGCGGATGGCCGCCAGGGTGCCAAGGGTACTGACCAGTTTTTCCTGGCCGAGCGCCATTTGCGGCGGCATGCCGACCAGCAGGAAGCCCGGCACCAGGAACAGCCCACCGCCCCCGGCGATGCTATCGACGAAGCCGGCGACGAAGGCGATCGCGCCCAACATGAAAAGTGCCAGCAACCAGTGCTCCGCCCAGAAAGCGCCTAACAGCTCCATAACGGTATTTCCCTTACCTTGGCGATTGAATCGATTCAATGATTGTATTTATAGAAATAACATCGATTCAATTGGTTTTTTGCGCGATCACGCAGCCCATTTCAAGTAAAGTCTCAACTTATTGAATCTAATGAATTTTCTGATAATTGTTTGACCGGGCGCTTCGAGATCAAGCGGTACAGATTGCGGAGCAGTACACCTACCTGGGGAACGTGGCCGATGTAATCAAGGTAATTTATGCGCAGCGGCTGAGAATTACACCCCTCAGTCCTTTCATGCTAGGCTTCGGCGTTCTCGCAGATTCTGGTGCTTTCCATGTGGGTTCCTCACTACAGCGACCTGGCGCAGCCGGTCTACCTGATGATCGCCGATGCCTTGGAGCAAGACATTGGCAGCGGCCGGCTGGTGGCTGGCGAACGTTTGCCGACGCTCAAGGACTTGGCCGAATCCCTTGATGTGACCCCTGGCACCATTGGGCGAGCCTATGACGAAGCCGCCAAGCGCGGCTTGGTAGTGGGCGAAGTGGGCCGCGGTACCTTCGTACTGCCGCAACCACACTTGCAAAACCGTGCCCCGGTCATCCAGGCAAAACCCGTGGTTTCCGAGCACGCGAGCGACCAGATTGACCTGTCGATCATCAAGCCCAACGATGCCCACATGACCGACTGGCTGCGCGAAGCCATAATCGAGCTGGCTGCGTCGTCCGACCTGGCGCAGGTACTCGACTACGTCACCGATGGCGGCCATGCGACCCACAAGCAGGCCGGTGCCACCTGGATCCAGCGCTGGCTGCCCGAGGCGCGTTGGCAGCAGGTGGTGCTGACTTCCGGGGCCCAGCACGGCCTGCTGGTGGCCATCAGCAGCCTGTCGAAGAGCGACGATGTGGTGCTGTGCGAGTCGTTCTGCTACCCGGGCATCATCTCCCTGGCGCACAGCATGGGCCGCCGACTGCGCGGCGTGGCCATGGACGAGCACGGCCTGATTCCCGAGGCATTGCGCGCGGCGTGCCTGGAGCACCGCCCTTCCCTGCTGGTGTGCGTCACCACCCACCAGAACCCGACCAATTCGATCATGCCCCACGCACGGCGCCAGGCTATCGCCGAGATCGCCCGAGAGTTCGACTTGTTCATCGTCGATGACGATATCTACGGCTTTCTCGAGCCCGCACCGGATTACCAGCCACTGGCCGCTTATGCGCCCGAGCGCTCGGTGTACCTCACCAGTCTGTCCAAAAGTGTGCTGCCGGCGCTGCGCATCGGCTATCTGTACGCCCCACCGCAAACCCTCTCGCGGCTGTCGTCGATGGTACGCAGCAGTGTCTGGATGCCGTCACCGTTGATGGCGCAGCTGGCCAGTAACCTGATCAACAGTGGCATGGCCGACCAGCTTGTGCGGGAACAACAGGAGGAGGCGGCCGCGCGCCAGCAAATGGCCCGGGAGATTCTTGGCAAGTACAAGATCCGCAGCCAGCCGAACAGCTTCCACATCTGGCTGGAATTGCCGGAGCCGTGGACCAGCGACGAGTTCGCCAACCTGGCACGCAACAACGGCGTCACGGTAGTCAGTGGCAGCCAGTTCCTGCCAGAACGCAGCCACGCCACCTGCGGCGTGCGCATCGCCTTGATGGCGCCCAAGCGCGAGGAACTGGGGTTTGCCTTGACCAAGTTGGCCAGCTTGCTGGATTCCCCGGAGCCGCGGTTGTTCTATTGAAGCGTTGGCTGATTGGACCCGCCCTCACAGGATTGCGCCATAGCAGAAACCCACGCAGCGCTGTGGGAGCGGGCACGCCCGCGAACACCGGCGTAGCCGGTGCCATCCATCGCGTCGCCTGCTTCGCGGGCTTGCCCGCTCCCACAGGGCACGTCCCATGAAAAAGCTTCATCACCAAATGCTGAAATTAGCAACCGGTGATGTACTCGCCGGGAGATGAGCACCTGGCAGCCCTCACCTCCTCTTCTGCATTCCCCACAAATGAAAAAACCCAGGGCAACTGCCCTGGGTTTCTGGTCCTGCTAGACGCTCAAACGCTCTGATCAGAACGGAATATCGTCATCGAAGCTGTCGAAGTCAGCCGCCGGCTGCGGGGCTGGCTGCTGCGGTGCCGGGCGCTGAGGAGCCTGCTGCGGGCGCTGGGCCTGCTGGCGTGGCGGAGCCTGGTTGTACTGTTGCTGCTGGCCGCCACCGTAGTTGCCGCCACCCTGGTTGTATGGGTCACCGCCCTGCTGCTGGCCCTGCGGACGACCGCCGAGCAGCTGCATGGTGCCATTGATGTCGACGATGATTTCGGTGGTGTAGCGCTTGATACCGTCTTTTTCCCACTCGCGGGTCTGCAGCTTGCCTTCGATGTAGCACTGCGAACCCTTGCGCAGGTATTCGCCGGCAATTTCGGCAACCTTGCCGAACAGCGACACACGGTGCCACTCGGTACGCTCGACCTTCTGGCCCGATTGCTTGTCGGTCCACTGCTCGCTGGTGGCCAGGCTCAGATTGGTCACGGCGTTACCGTTGGGCAGGTAGCGGACTTCGGGATCCTGGCCACAAGTGCCGACCAGAATGACTTTGTTAACCCCACGGGCCATAACGTTCTCCTAGGCTTCGCACGCCGAAGAGGCCGGGTTCACCAGGCGCTCGAGGGTCGTACGGTCCAAAATTTTCGTATCCAGTTTGATATAGATGGCAGCTTCTTCCGCCACCACGACGGCGTCGGTCACACCCGGCACGGCCATCAGGCGCTCGATCAGGCCGGCTTCCCGGACCGCCTCTGGCGTCAGCGGCATGCGCAGGCTGGTCACATAGGGCGGCTCGTTCATGCGCAAGGCGACGACCAACCAGATGGCACACAGTACCGCACAACCGAGGAACACCATGTTCAGCCCGCCGTGCTGGAACAACCAGCCACCGAGGATTCCTCCCAGGGCAGCGCCGAGGAACTGGCTGGTGGAGTAGACCCCCATTGCCGTCCCCTTGCCACCTGCAGGCGACACCTTGCTCACCAGCGAAGGCAGCGATGCCTCCAGCAGGTTGAATGCAGTAAAGAATACCACGGTGCCGATCACCAGTCCGCGCAAACCGTCAGCCCACTGCCAGAAGAACACCTCCACCAGCAGCAACACACTGACCGCCCCGGCCAGCACGCGTTTCATCTTGCGCTTTTTTTCGCCATAGATGATGAATGGGACCATTGCAAAAAATGAGATGAACAACGCGGTCAGGTACACCCACCAGTGCTGTTCCTTCGGCAGGCCGCCGCGCTCGACGAAGGCCAGTGGCAATGCAACGAAGCTGGCCATGAGGATGGCGTGGAGGATGAAAATACCCACATCCAGGCGCAGAAGGTCCGGATGGCGCAGGGTCGGGCCGATGGCCTGGCGCGCCACACCTGACTCGCGGTGCTGCAGAATGCTGTGGGCATTGGGCACGACAAAGGCGATCAGCAGGATGCCGACCAGGGCAAGTCCTGCCGTGGCGAGGAACAATCCTGACAACCCGAAGGCGCTGGTCAACAATGGGCCGACGACCATGGCGACAGCAAACGACAGGCCGATGCTCATGCCGATCATGGCCATTGCCTTGGTCCGGTGCTGCTCGCGAGTGAGGTCGGACAGCAGCGCCATGACCGCAGCGGAAATCGCCCCGGCGCCCTGCAGGATACGCCCGGCAATCACCCCCCAGATGGAGTCGGCCTGGGCCGCCAATACGCTGCCCAGGGCAAAGATGACCAGCCCCAGATAAATCACCGGCCGGCGGCCGATGCGATCGGAAATCATCCCGAACGGGATCTGCAATACGGCCTGGGTCAGGCCATAGGCGCCAATGGCCAGGCCGATCAGCGCAGGCGTGGCACCGGCCAGGTCCATGCCGTAGGTGGCCAGCACCGGCAAGACCATGAACATGCCCAGCATACGAAAGGCAAAGACCAGGGCCAGGCCGCCAGCGGCGCGGGTTTCGCCGCCACTCATGCGCTCGTTGTGGGTGTCGTGCATGGATTAACCTCGTGTGAACCGGCGGCGATTCTATCAGTCCGACAGCTTGACGGCATCTACGCGACGCTTTGCCGCGTACTGGCAGGGGGCCGTATAATTCTTTGTTTATGCCCGCCAAGCGAGGCCGCAGTGGACAAGATCCTGATTCGTGGGGCACGCACCCACAACCTGAAGAACATCGACCTGACCCTGCCCCGGGACAAGCTGATCGTGATCACCGGCCTGTCCGGTTCCGGCAAGTCGTCCCTGGCGTTCGACACCCTGTACGCCGAAGGCCAGCGTCGCTATGTGGAATCGCTGTCGGCCTACGCCCGGCAGTTCCTGTCGATGATGGAAAAGCCCGACGTCGATACCATCGAAGGCCTGTCGCCAGCCATTTCCATCGAGCAGAAGTCGACCTCGCACAACCCCCGCTCCACGGTCGGCACCATCACCGAAATCTACGACTACCTGCGCCTGCTGTATGCCCGCGTCGGCACCCCACGCTGCCCGGACCACGATATCCCGCTGGAGGCGCAAACGATCAGCCAGATGGTCGACCTGGTACTCGAGCGACCGGAAGGCAGCAAGCTGATGCTGCTGGCGCCGGTGGTACGCGAGCGCAAGGGCGAGCACCTGGCGGTATTCGACGAGCTGCGCGCCCAGGGCTTCGTGCGCGCCCGGGTCAACGGCAAGCTCTACGAGCTCGACGAACTACCCAAGCTGGACAAGCAAAAAAAACACAGCATCGATGTGGTGGTGGACCGTTTCAAGGTCCGCGCCGACTTGCAACAACGCCTGGCCGAGTCGTTCGAGACCGCGCTCAAGCTGGCCGACGGCATCGCCCTGGTGGCACCGATGGATGACGAGCAAGGCGAAGAGACGATCTTCTCCGCGCGCTTTGCCTGCCCGGTCTGTGGCCATGCCATCAGCGAGCTGGAGCCGAAGCTGTTCTCCTTCAACAACCCCGCCGGCGCCTGCCCGACCTGCGACGGCCTGGGAGTGAAGCAGTTCTTCGACACCAAGCGCCTGGTCAATACCGAGCTCACCCTGGCCGAAGGCGCGATCCGCGGCTGGGACCGACGCAACGTGTACTACTTCCAGATGCTCGGTTCACTGGCCGCGCATTACGGCTTCAGCCTCGAGGAACCATTCGGCCAACTGTCGGCCGAGCACCAGAAGGTGATCCTGCAGGGCAGCGGCAAGCAGAGCGTCGACTTCAAGTACCTGAACGACCGAGGCGACATCGTCAAGCGCTCGCACCCGTTCGAAGGCATCGTGCCGAACCTGGAGCGTCGCTACCGCGAGACCGAGTCAGCCACCGTGCGCGAAGAACTGGCCAAGTTCCTCGGCACCCAGCCCTGCCCGGATTGCCGCGGCACCCGCCTGCGCCGTGAGGCAAGGCATGTGTGGGTGGGCGAAAAAACGCTGCCGGCAGTGACCAACCTGCCGATCGGTGAAGCCAGCAACTACTTCGGCAAGCTGACCCTGACCGGTCGCCGTGGCGAGATTGCGGCGAAGATCCTCAAGGAAATCTGCGAGCGCCTGCAGTTTCTGGTCAACGTCGGTCTCGACTATCTCACCCTCGACCGCAGCGCCGACACCCTGTCCGGTGGTGAAGCACAACGTATCCGCCTGGCCAGCCAGATCGGCGCCGGCCTGGTAGGGGTGATGTACATCCTCGATGAACCGTCCATCGGCCTTCATCAGCGCGACAACGACCGCCTGCTGGCCACCCTCAACCACCTGCGCGACCTGGGCAATACGGTGATCGTGGTAGAACACGATGAGGACGCCATCCGCTTGGCCGACTACGTGGTGGACATCGGCCCTGGGGCCGGCGTGCACGGCGGGCAGATCGTCGCCGAGGGGTCGCCGCAGGAGGTCATGGACCACCCCGACTCGCTGACCGGCAAGTACCTGTCCGGGCGCAAGAAGATCGTCGTGCCGGCCAAGCGCACGCCGCGCAACAAGAAGCTGCAACTCAAGCTGAAGGGCGCGCGAGGCAACAACCTGCAAAACGTCGATCTGGAAGTCCCGATCGGCCTGCTGACCTGCGTGACCGGGGTGTCCGGCTCGGGCAAGTCGACGCTTATCAACAACACCCTGTTCCCACTGGCCGCCACCGCCCTGAATGGTGCAAGCAGCCTGGAAGCGGCGCCGCATGCCAGCATGGATGGCCTGCAGCACCTGGACAAGGTGGTGGATATCGACCAGAGCCCGATCGGCCGCACCCCTCGCTCGAACCCGGCGACCTACACCGGCATCTTCACGCCGATCCGCGAACTGTTCTCCGGTGTGCCGGAGTCGCGTTCACGCGGCTATGGTCCGGGGCGTTTCTCGTTCAACGTCAAGGGTGGCCGTTGCGAAGCCTGCCAGGGCGATGGCCTGATCAAGGTGGAGATGCACTTCCTGCCGGACATCTACGTGCCGTGCGATGTGTGCAAGAGCAAGCGTTACAACCGCGAAACCCTGGAGATCAAGTACAAGGGCAAGAACATCCACGAGGTGCTGGAGATGACCATCGAGGATGCCCGCGAGTTCTTCGACGCCGTGCCGGCGCTGGCGCGCAAGCTGCAGACGTTGATGGATGTGGGGCTGTCCTACATCAAGCTGGGGCAGTCGGCGACCACCCTGTCGGGCGGTGAGGCACAGCGGGTGAAACTGTCGCGTGAACTGTCCAAACGTGACACCGGCAAGACCTTGTACATCCTCGACGAACCGACCACGGGTCTGCACTTTGCCGATATCCAGCAGTTGCTGGACGTACTGCATCGCCTGCGTGATCACGGCAATACGGTGGTGGTGATCGAGCACAACCTGGATGTGATCAAGACCGCGGACTGGCTGGTGGATCTGGGGCCGGAGGGTGGCTCGAAAGGTGGGCAGATCATTGCCTGCGGTACGCCGGAAGAACTGAGCGAGATGAAGCAGTCCTATACCGGGCATTACCTGAAACCGCTGCTGGAGCGGGATCGGGCTTAACAGTAATGGGGGCTGGTTTGCAGCCCTATCGCGACACAAGGCCGCTCCTACAAGCGATCGCGCAAATCCAAATATTTGCGATCGCCTGTAGGAGCGGCCTTGTGTCGCGATAGGGGCGCAAAGCGCCCCCAACATTTACATCTGCGATTGCAGGTAGTTTTCCAGGCCAATTGCCTTGATCAACCCCTGCTGCTTCTCCAGCCAGTAGGTGTGATCTTCTTCGGTATCAGCCAACTGAGCGCGCAGGATGTCGCGGCTGATGTAGTCCTTGTGCAGCTCGCACAGCTCGATGCCTTTGCACAGCGCGCCGCGTACCTTGTACTCGAGCTTGAGGTCGGCCTCGATCATTTCCGGCACGGTGCTGCCCACTTCCAGATCGTCCGCGCGCATGTCAGGGGTGCCTTCGAGCATGAGGATGCGACGCATCAGAGCATCGGCATGCTGCGTCTCTTCTTCCATTTCATGGTTGATGCGCTCGTAGAGCTTGGACAGGCCCCAGTCTTCGTACATACGCGAGTGAATGAAGTACTGGTCGCGCGCCGCCAGTTCGCCCTTCAGCAGCGTAACGAGGTAGTTGATTACGTCCGGGTGACCTTGCATCGCCCTGCTTCTCCATGTGAAAACGTCTATGCCACATAGTGTGAACCAGCTTTTGCCTGCGGTCACTGAGAACCGCGCAATAAGAAGCAAAAAAACGGTTAAACAGTAGTGATATTCATTGAAAAACCGCCCAAATGAGGGCGGTTCTTCTTATCACTTCGACTTAGGCGAGATTGACGCCCAAAGCCTTGGCAACCCCTTCGCCATAAGCCGGATCGGCCTTGAAGAAGTATTGCAGCTGGCGCTGAATCACATCTTCGCTTACGCCTGCCATGGTGCCGGCAATATTGCTTATCAGCAGGGCTTTCTGCTCATCATTCATCAGCCGGAACAGCGCGCCGGCGTGGCTGTAGTAGTCGGTGTCCTCGCGATGGTCGTAGCGGTCTGCGGAACCCTGCAGGGCCAGTGCGGGCTCGGCATGGCGTGGCGACTGCTTCGGTGCATCGCTGTAGCTGTTGGGCTCATAGTTCGGCGCGCTACCGTAACTGCCGGTAGCCATGGAACCATCACGCTGATAGCTGTTGACCGGGCAACGTGGCGCGTTGACTGGCAGCTGCTGGTGGTTGGTGCCGACCCGATAGCGGTGCGCATCTGCGTAGGCGAATACCCGCCCTTGCAGCATGCGGTCTGGCGACAGGCCGACGCCCGGCACCATGTTGCTCGGGCCAAACGCGGCCTGCTCTACCTCTGCAAAGTAGTTGAGCGGGTTACGGTTGAGTTCCAGCACGCCCACTTCAATCAGCGGGTAGTCCTTCTGCGACCAGGTCTTGGTCACGTCAAACGGGTTCTCGTCACGGCTGGCGGCCTCGGCCTCGCTCATCACTTGAATGCATACGGTCCAGCGTGGGTAATCGCCTCGCTCGATGGCTTCGAACAGGTCACGCTGGGCGTAGTCCGGGTCAGTACCTGCCAGGCGTGCGGCTTCTGCCGGTGCGAGGTTCTTGATGCCTTGCTGGGTCTTGAAGTGCCATTTGACCCAGGTGCGCTCACCTTTGGCATTGATCAGGCTGTAGGTATGGCTACCGAAGCCGTGCATGTGGCGGTAACCGTCCGGGATGCCGCGATCGGAGAACAGAATGGTCACCTGGTGCAGCGCCTCGGGAGAGTGCGACCAGAAGTCCCACATCATCTGGGCGTTCTTCAGGTTCGATTGCGGATGACGCTTCTGTGTATGGATAAAGTCTGGAAATTTCAGCGGGTCGCGGATGAAAAACACAGGCGTGTTGTTGCCGACGATGTCCCAGTTGCCTTCCTCGGTGTAGAACTTGACGGCAAAACCACGAGGATCGCGCTCGGTATCAGCGGAGCCACGCTCGCCACCAACGGTGGAGAAGCGCAGGAAGGTTTCGGTTTGCTTGCCAACCTGTTCAAACAACTTGGCACTGGTGTAACCGGTGATATCGCGGGTAACGGTAAAGGTGCCGTAGGCACCCGAGCCTTTTGCGTGTACGCGGCGCTCAGGAATGTTCTCGCGGTTGAAATGGGCGAGCTTCTCGATCAGGTGGAAGTCGTCGAGCAGCAGCGGGCCGCGCGGGCCGGCGGAACGGGAATTCTGGTTGTCTGCTACGGGTGCACCGCTGGCGGTGGTGAGAATCTTGCTCATGGGCTCTCCTTATCGGTCTTCAAGCGCCGGCTAATCGGCTCTGGAGAGAGTATTGACGAGCAAGGTTACAAGAACAAATGCATTACATGACTTGTATCAATAGAAATAAACAATGCAACTAGATACAAAAAACCGGGCACTAGGCCCGGTTCTTTGTAGCAGACAGAACGTCTTACTCAGCAGCTTCTACAGCACCGCCGACCGGACGATCAACCAGCTCGACGTACGCCATAGGGGCGTTGTCGCCAGCGCGGAAACCGCACTTCAGGATGCGCAGGTAGCCGCCCTGACGGGTGGCGTAACGCTTGCCCAGGTCGTTGAACAGCTTGCCAACAGCAGACTTCGAACGGGTACGATCGAAGGCCAGACGGCGGTTAGCTACGCTGTCTTCCTTGGCCAGGGTGATCAGCGGCTCGGCAACGCGGCGCAGTTCCTTGGCTTTCGGCAGGGTGGTTTTGATCAGCTCGTGCTCGATCAGCGACACTGCCATGTTCTGGAACATAGCCTTGCGGTGAGAGCTGGTGCGGCTCAGGTGACGTCCACTTTTACGATGACGCATGATTCATTCCTTACCAAACACTACGTTCGGTGATTACGACGATCAGGCGGTCGCCTTGTCGTCTTTCTTAAGACTTGCAGGCGGCCAGTTGTCGAGGCGCATGCCGAGAGACAGACCACGAGAGGCCAGGACGTCCTTGATTTCAGTCAGGGACTTCTTGCCCAGGTTAGGAGTCTTCAACAGCTCTACTTCGGTACGCTGAATCAGGTCGCCGATGTAGTAGATGTTCTCCGCCTTGAGGCAGTTGGCCGAACGTACAGTCAGTTCCAGGTCGTCAACCGGACGCAGCAGGATCGGATCGATCTCGTCTTCCTGCTCGACTACGACAGGCTCGCTGTCACCTTTGAGGTCGACGAACGCGGCCAGCTGCTGTTGCAGGATGGTCGCAGCGCGGCGGATAGCCTCTTCAGGATCCAGGGTGCCGTTGGTTTCCAGATCAATGACCAGCTTGTCCAGGTTGGTACGCTGTTCAACACGGGCGTTCTCGACCACATAGGCGATACGACGCACCGGGCTGAACGAAGCGTCCAACTGCAGACGGCCAATGCTACGGCTTTCGTCTTCGTCGGTTTGACGGGAGTCGGCCGGCTCGTAACCACGACCACGAGCTACGGTGAGCTTCATGTTCAGGGCGCCGTTCGACGCCAGGTTCGCGATTACGTGATCGGGGTTGACGATCTCGACATCGTGATCCAGCTGAATATCGGCAGCGGTAACCACCCCCGAACCCTTTTTCGACAAGGTCAGCGTAACTTCGTCACGACCGTGCAGTTTGATAGCCAGGCCTTTCAGGTTCAACAGGATTTCAATGACGTCTTCCTGAACACCTTCGATCGCGGAGTACTCATGGAGTACGCCGTCGATCTCGGCCTCGACTACTGCACAGCCAGGCATGGAGGACAACAGGATGCGGCGCAGCGCGTTGCCCAGGGTATGGCCGAAACCACGCTCGAGAGGCTCGAGCGTGATCTTGGCGCGGGTCGGACTGACTACCTGCACATCAATGTGGCGGGGAGTCAGGAACTCATTTACCGAAATCTGCATGGATGCACCTATTTTCTAGCCCTTACTTGGAGTAGAGCTCGACAATCAGGTTCTCGTTGATGTCGGCAGACAGGTCGCTGCGAGCAGGAACGTTCTTGAAAACGCCCGACTTTTTAGCAGCATCCACGTCAACCCACTCAACGCGGCCACGCTGGGCGCACAGTTCAAGGGCTTGAACAATGCGCAGCTGGTTCAGCGACTTCTCACGAACCGCGACCACGTCACCCGGACGAACTTGGTAGGATGGAATGTTTACAGTCTTACCGTTGACGCTGATCGCTTTGTGCGAAACCAGCTGACGGGACTCGGAACGAGTCGAGCCGAAGCCCATACGGTAGACGACGTTATCCAGACGGCACTCGAGCAGTTGCAGCAGGTTCTCACCGGTTGCGCCTTTTTTCGAGGCTGCAGCCTGGTAGTAACCGCGGAACTGACGCTCCAGAACACCGTAGATACGACGAACTTTTTGCTTCTCGCGCAGCTGGGTACCGTAGTCGGACTGACGGCCACGGCGCTGGCCGTGGATACCTGGGGCTGCTTCGATGTTGCACTTCGATTCCAGAGCGCGAACGCCGCTCTTCAGGAACAGGTCAGTGCCTTCACGACGAGACAGTTTGCATTTTGGACCAATGTAACGTGCCATTTATCTGTCTCCTGATTACACGCGACGCTTCTTCGGCGGACGGCACCCGTTATGCGGGATTGGCGTCACGTCGGTGATGCTGGCGATCTTGTAGCCGCAGCTGTTCAGTGCACGAACGGCGGACTCACGACCTGGACCTGGACCCTTGACGTTAACGTCGAGGTTCTTCAGACCGTATTCCAGCGCAGCTTGACCAGCACGCTCAGCAGCGATCTGGGCTGCGAACGGGGTGGATTTGCGCGAACCACGGAAACCCGAACCACCGGAGGTCGCCCAGGACAAAGCGTTGCCCTGACGGTCGGTGATGGTCACGATGGTGTTGTTGAAAGAGGCATGGATGTGGGCGATGCCATCAACCACTGTCTTTTTGACTTTCTTACGAGGACGAGCAGCAGGTTTTGCCATGTCTATATTCCTGGGCGATTACTTGCGGATCGGCTTACGCGGGCCCTTACGGGTGCGTGCGTTGGTCTTGGTGCGCTGACCGCGAACCGGCAGACCTTTACGATGACGCAGGCCGCGGTAGCAACCCAGGTCCATCAAGCGCTTGATCTTCATGTTGATGTCACGACGCAGGTCACCTTCGGTGGTGAACTTCGCGACTTCGCCACGCAGGGTTTCGATTTGCTCGTCGCTCAGATCCTTGATCTTAGCGGCTGGGTTTACACCAGCGTCTGCACAGATCTTCTGTGCAGTAGTGCGACCGACACCATAGATGTAGGTCAGCGAGATAACAGCATGCTTGTTATCTGGAATGTTGACGCCTGCAATACGGGCCATTCAGTGGGACTCCAATTGACAGCTACCTACGCCCCGGAAGCCAAGAAATAGGGCGCGAGATAATATCGCTGTAGAAACGAATAATCAACCCAGCAGCACACTAGCTGCTGGGTTTGAAGCGCAGATCACACTCAGCCTTGGCGCTGTTTGTGACGCGGTTCCGCGCTGCAGATCACTCGTACGACGCCTTCGCGACGGATGATCTTGCAGTTACGGCACAGCTTTTTCACCGATGCACGAACTTTCATTACCGACTCCTCGAACCTTAGGGGCGTATCAGCGCAGCAGACCGCTGCCACCGTAGCCTTTCAGGTTGGCTTTCTTCATCAGGGATTCGTACTGGTGCGAAACGAGGTGCGATTGTACTTGGGACATGAAGTCCATCACAACCACTACCACAATCAGCAACGAGGTCCCGCCAAGGTAGAACGGCACATTTGCTGCCACCACCAGGAACTGGGGCAGAAGGCAGACGGCCATCATGTAAAGAGCACCGAACATGGTCAGACGGGTCAGAACGCCATCAATGTAGCGCGCCGACTGCTCACCAGGACGGATACCCGGAATAAAGGCACCGGACTTCTTCAGGTTTTCCGCTACGTCTTTCGGGTTGAACATCAACGCTGTGTAGAAGAAGCAGAAGAAAATGATCCCTGCACTAAACAGCAGAATGTTCAACGGCTGACCAGGAGCGATCGACTGCGAGATGTCCTGCAGCCAGCCCATACCTTCGGACTGACCGAACCAGGCACCCAGCGAAGCCGGGAACAGCAGAATGCTGCTCGCGAAAATGGCCGGGATAACCCCCGCCATGTTCACCTTAAGCGGCAGGTGGCTGGTCTGCGCAGCGAAGACCTTGCGGCCCTGCTGACGCTTGGCGTAGTGAACGGCGATACGACGCTGACCACGCTCAATGAACACCACGAAACCGATAATCGCTACTGCCAGCAAACCGATAGCGACCAGGGCGAAAATGTTGATATCGCCTGTGCGCGCAGACTCGAAAGACTGCCCGATTGCTCTCGGAAGACCGGCAACGATACCTGCGAAGATCAACATCGAGATACCGTTGCCCACACCGCGCTCGGTGATCTGCTCGCCCAGCCACATCATGAACATCGCGCCCGCCACGAAGGTGGAGACGGCGACGACATGGAAGCCCAGCCCTACAGAAAACGCCACGCCCTGGTTGGCCAGGCCAATGGACATGCCAATGGCTTGAACCAGTGCCAGGATAACGGTGCCGTAGCGGGTGTACTGGCTGATCTTGCGACGGCCAGCTTCACCTTCCTTCTTCAACTGCTCCAGTTGCGGGCTGACCGCCGTCATCAGCTGCATGATGATCGATGCCGAGATGTACGGCATGATCCCCAGTGCAAAGATGCTCATGCGCTCGAGCGCGCCACCGGAAAACATGTTGAACAAGCTAAGAATGGTCCCCTCATTCTGCCGAAACAGATCCGCCAGACGGTCTGGATTGATGCCAGGAACCGGGATATGCGCACCTATCCGATAGACGATGATCGCCATGAACAGAAAGCGCAGACGAGCCCAGAGTTCCGACATCCCGCCCTTACCGAGCGAAGAGAGAGCACCTTGCTTAGCCATTTATTCCTCGAACTTGCCGCCAGCTGCTTCGATAGCCGCACGCGCACCCTTGGTGGCTGCGATACCCTTGATGGTGACTGCGCGAGTGACTTCGCCAGACAGCATGATTTTCACGCGCTGTACGTTCTGGCCGATCACGTTGGCATCCTTCAGGGATTGCACGGAGATCACGTCGCCTTCCACCTTGGCCAGCTCGGACAGACGCACTTCGGCGCGGTCCATGGCTTTCAGGGAAACGAAGCCGAACTTCGGCAGACGACGGTGCAGCGGCTGTTGACCGCCTTCGAAGCCAGGAGCGATCGAACCACCCGAACGGGAAGTCTGACCTTTGTGGCCACGGCCGCCGGTCTTGCCCAGACCGCTACCGATACCACGACCTGGACGATGCTTCTCGCGACGGGAACCCGGCGCTGGACTCAGATCATTGAGTTTCATCGATTAACCCTCGACCTTCAGCATGTAGTAAGCCTTGTTGATCATCCCGCGGTTCTCGGGAGTATCCTGGACTTCTACAGTGTGACCGATGCGACGCAGACCCAGGCCTTTAACGCACAGCTTGTGGTTAGGCAGACGGCCCGAGACGCTCTTGATCAGCGTTACTTTTACGGTTGCCATGATCAGAAGATCTCCTCGACGCTCTTGCCGCGCTTGGCAGCAATGGATTCAGGAGATTGCATGGCTTTCAGACCCTTGAAGGTGGCGTAAACCACGTTCACAGGGTTGGTCGAACCGTAGCACTTGGCCAGAACGTTCTGAACACCAGCAACTTCCAGGACAGCACGCATTGCGCCACCGGCGATGATACCGGTACCTTCCGAGGCAGGCTGCATGTAAACCTTCGAGGCGCCGTGGGCGGCCTTGGTGGCGTACTGCAGGGTGGTGCCCTTCAGGTCAACCTGGATCATGTTGCGGCGAGCAGCTTCCATGGCTTTCTGGATCGCGGCAGGTACTTCGCGCGACTTGCCACGGCCGAAGCCAACACGACCTTTACCATCACCTACCACGGTCAGCGCGGTGAAGGTGAAGATACGGCCGCCTTTTACGGTTTTGGCAACGCGGTTAACTTGAACCAGCTTCTCGATGTAGCCTTCGTCGCGCTTTTGATCGTTATTTGCCATAACTTAGAACTCCAGCCCGCCTTCACGAGCAGCATCAGCCAGCGCTTTGACGCGGCCATGGTACTTGAAGCCGGAACGGTCAAAGGCAACTTGAGATACACCGGCGGCTTTCGCACGCTCAGCTACCAGCTTGCCAACCTTAGTGGCCGCGTCGATGTTGCCAGTGGCGCCATCACGCAGTTCTTTGTCCAAGGTCGAGGCGCTTGCCAGAACCTTGCTGCCGTCGGCCGAAATGACCTGGGCATAGATGTGCTGCGAGGAGCGGAACACGCACAGGCGCACGACTTCGAGTTCGTGCATCTTGAGGCGTGCTTTGCGAGCGCGACGCAGTCGGATAACTTTTTTGTCGGTCATTTGCTAGGCCCTACTTCTTCTTGGCTTCTTTACGACGGACTACTTCGTCCGCGTAACGCACACCCTTGCCCTTGTAAGGCTCTGGCGGACGGAAGTCGCGGATTTCAGCGGCCACCTGACCCACCAGCTGCTTGTCGATACCCTTGATCAGGATGTCGGTCTGGCTTGGGGTTTCAGCGGTGATGCCGGCTGGCAGTTCGTAGTCCACTGGGTGCGAGAAGCCCAGGGCCAGGTTCAGGACGGTGCCCTTGGCCTGTGCCTTGTAACCAACACCGACCAGCTGGAGCTTGCGCTCGAAGCCTTGGCTTACGCCCTGGACCATGTTGTTCACCAGAGCACGGGTAGTACCGGCCATGGCGCGAGCTTGCTGGTCACCGTTGCGAGCGACGAAACGCAGCTCGCCAGATTCTTCGGTAACTTCAACAGACGAGTGAACGTTCAGTTCGAGAGTGCCTTTGGCACCCTTCACCGAAAGCTGCTGGCCGGCGAATTTGACTTCGACGCCTGCTGGCAGCTTAACGGGGTTCTTAGCGACGCGAGACATGCCTATCTCCCCTTAGAACACTGTGCACAGAACTTCGCCGCCGACACCGGCAGCGCGCGCAGCGCGATCAGTCATCACACCTTTGTTGGTGGAGACGATAGACACGCCCAGGCCGCCACGTACTTTCGGCAGTTCTGCGACGGACTTGTACTGGCGCAGGCCTGGACGGCTGGAGCGCTTCAGTTCCTCGATGACCGGACGGCCTTCGAAGTACTTCAGTTCGATCGACAGGGAAGGCTTGGCCTCACCAGTAACCTGGTAGCCAGCGATGTAACCTTCGTCTTTCAGAACTTTGGCAACCGCGACCTTCAGGGTGGAGGAAGGCATGCTTACGACGGACTTTTCAGCCATCTGGGCATTACGGATGCGAGTTAGCATGTCCGCTAACGGGTCCTGCATACTCATGGGCTAGATGCTCCTGATACAAGAATTATTAGCCTTGCGGCTATCACAACCACCTGAGCGGACAGGGCAAAAAACCCAGGCTCAGGTGAGCCGGTCATTCTAGACACAAGGTAGAAACGAAACAAGCCCCATATAGGGGCTTGTTTGTTGGCGAGGTCACCGGCGGTCGGAAGATTGCTCCCCTTCCGCCGGGATCCAGCCTGCAGTGATTACCAGGAGGCCTTGACCAGACCTGGTACGTCACCGCGCATTGCAGCTTGACGCAGCATGTTACGGCCCAGGCCGAACTTACGGTATACACCGTGAGGACGACCGGTCAGGCGGCAACGGTTGCGCAGGCGCGAGGCGCTAGCGTCACGTGGCTGCTTCTGCAGAGCGACAACGGCAGCGAAACGCTCTTCTGGAGAGGCGTTCTGGTTGACGATGGTCGCTTTCAGCTCAGCACGCTTCTTAGCGAACTTGGCTACCGTGAGCTGACGCTTCAGCTCGCGGTTCTTCATGCTCTTCTTGGCCATTTTCCTACTCCAATCAGTTGCGGAACGGGAACTTGAAAGCACGCAGCAGAGCGCGGCCTTCGTCGTCCGAACGAGCAGTGGTGGTCAGGGTGATGTCCAAACCGCGCAGAGCATCGATCTTGTCGTAGTCGATTTCCGGGAAGATGATCTGCTCTTTCACGCCCATGCTGTAGTTGCCACGACCATCGAAGGACTTGGCATTCAGGCCGCGGAAGTCGCGAACCCGAGGCAGGGAGATCGCCAGCAGGCGGTCCAGGAATTCGTACATCTTGTCGCTACGCAGGGTCACCTTGACGCCGATCGGCCAGCCTTCGCGGACTTTGAAGCCAGCGATGGATTTGCGAGCGAAAGTCACGACCGGCTTTTGACCGGTGATCTTTTCCAGGTCAGCTACTGCGTGCTCGATGACTTTCTTGTCGCCGATCGCTTCGCCCAGACCCATGTTCAGGGTGATCTTGGTAACGCGAGGAACTTCCATCACGTTCGACAGCTTAAGTTCTTCCTTAAGCTTAGGAGCGATTTCGTTCCGGTAAATCTCTTTCAGTCGTGCCATGGTCTTCTACCTAGCAGTGTTCAAGCATCAACCGCTTTTTGGGTCGACTTGAAGACACGAATTTTCTTACCGTCTTCTACTTTGAAACCAACGCGGTCAGCCTTGTTGGTTTCGCCGTTGAAGATGGCAACGTTGGAAGCGTGCAGAGGCGCTTCTTTCTCGACGATACCGCCCTGAACGCCCGCCATCGGGTTAGGCTTGGTATGACGCTTGACCAGGTTCACACCACCAACGACCAGACGGTCATCAGCCAGAACCTTCAGCACCTTACCGCGCTTACCTTTGTCTTTGCCGGCGATCACGATGATCTCGTCGTCACGACGAATCTTTTGCATGTCGGATCTCCTTACAGCACTTCAGGGGCGAGCGAGACGATCTTCATGAACTTCTCGGTACGAAGTTCACGGGTCACTGGCCCGAAGATGCGAGTGCCGATCGGCTCTTGCTTGTTGTTCAGCAGAACAGCAGCGTTGCCGTCGAAACGAATGATGGAACCGTCAGCGCGACGTACACCGTGACGGGTACGGACGACAACAGCGGTCATCACCTGGCCTTTCTTGACCTTACCGCGCGGAATTGCTTCCTTGACGGTTACTTTGATGATGTCACCGATGCCGGCGTAACGGCGGTGCGAACCGCCGAGAACCTTGATGCACATGACGCGACGAGCGCCGCTGTTATCGGCCACATCGAGCATGGATTGAGTCTGAATCATAAAATTTCTCCGACCCCTAGCCCTTAGACTTCAACAGCGCGTTCGAGGACTTCAACCAGTGCCCAGGACTTGGTCTTGGCCAGCGGACGGGTTTCACGGATGGAAACCTTGTCGCCGATCTTGCACTGGTTGGATTCGTCGTGCGCGTGCAGCTTAGTCGAACGCTTAACGTATTTACCGTAGATCGGGTGCTTTACGCGACGCTCGATCAGAACGGTGATGGTCTTGTCCATTTTGTCGCTGACGACACGGCCAGTCAGCGTACGGACGGTTTTTTCAGCTTCAGCCATGATCACTTACCTGCCTGCTGGTTGAGCACAGTTTTCACGCGAGCGATGTCACGCTTAACTTGCGAGAGCAGGTGCGACTGCCCCAACTGGCCAGTTGCTTTCTGCATACGCAGATTGAACTGGTCGCGCAGCAAGCCGAGCAGTTGCTCATTCAGTTGCTGTGCAGATTTTTCACGAAGTTCATTCGCTTTCATCACATCACCGTCCGCTTAACAAAGGAGGTGGCGAGAGGCAGCTTTGCAGCAGCCAGGGCGAAAGCTTCGCGCGCCAGCTCTTCAGAAACACCTTCGATTTCATACAGGACTTTGCCTGGCTGAATCTGGGCAACCCAGTATTCCACGGAGCCCTTACCTTTACCCATACGAACCTCGAGAGGCTTCTTGGAGATCGGCTTGTCCGGGAACACACGGATCCAGATCTTACCGCCACGCTTGACGTGACGGGTCAGCGCACGACGTGCGGACTCGATCTGGCGAGCGGTGAGGCGACCGCGAGCAACAGCTTTCAGGGCGAATTCGCCGAAGCTGACTTTGCTACCGCGCAGTGCCAGACCACGGTTGTGGCCAGTCATCTGCTTGCGGAATTTTGTACGCTTTGGTTGCAACATTTGGCGTACCCCTTACTTAGCAGCTTTTTTACGAGGCGCTGGTGCTTGTGGTTTCAGTTCTTCTTGGCGACCACCAATAACTTCGCCTTTGAAGATCCAAACCTTCACACCGATCACACCGTAGGTGGTGTGAGCTTCGTAGGTGTTGTAGTCGATATCGGCACGCAGGGTGTGCAGAGGCACACGACCTTCGCGATACCACTCGGTACGAGCAATCTCAGCACCGCCGAGACGACCGCTCACCTGGATCTTGATGCCCTTGGCACCAATACGCATGGCGTTCTGTACGGCGCGCTTCATGGCGCGACGGAACATTACGCGGCGTTCCAGCTGCTGAGCTACGCTCTGCGCAACCAGCATAGCGTCGAGTTCCGGCTTGCGGATCTCTTCGATGTTGATGTGCACAGGCACACCCATCTGCTTGGTCAGGTCCTGACGCAGCTTCTCGACATCTTCACCTTTCTTACCGATAACGATACCGGGACGAGCGGTGTGGATGGTGATGCGTGCAGTTTGAGCCGGACGATGAATATCGATACGGCTTACGGACGCGCTTTTTAGTTTGTCTTGGAGGTACTCACGCGTTTTCAGATCCTTCAACAGGTAATCTGCGTAAGTAGCACCGTCTGCGTACCAGACGGAGGTGTGCTCCTTGACGATTCCCAGGCGAATGCCAGTGGGATGTACTTTCTGACCCATCTGATCGACTCCGTTACTTGTCCGCAACCTTGACAGTGATATGGCAAGACCGCTTGACGATGCGATCAGCACGGCCTTTGGCACGTGGCATGATGCGCTTCAGCGAACGCCCTTCGTTGACGAAGACGGTGGAGACCTTCAGGTCATCAACGTCTGCGCCTTCGTTGTGTTCGGCGTTGGCAACGGCCGACTCGAGGACTTTCTTCATGATTTCAGCGGCTTTTTTGCTGCTGAAGGCCAACAGGTTGAGCGCTTCGCCCACCTTCTTCCCGCGGATCTGGTCGGCGACCAAGCGGGCTTTCTGGGCGGAGATGCGAGCGCCCGACAACTTAGCGGCTACTTCCATTTCCTTACCCCTTAACGCTTGGCTTTCTTGTCAGCCACGTGCCCGCGGTAGGTGCGGGTACCGGCGAACTCGCCCAGTTTGTGGCCGACCATGTCTTCGTTCACCAGAACTGGGACATGTTGACGACCGTTGTGTACCGCGATGGTCAGACCGACCATTTGTGGCAGGATCATCGAACGGCGCGACCAGGTTTTAACTGGCTTGCGATCGTTCTTCTCCACCGCCACTTCGACCTTCTTCAGCAGGTGAAGATCGATAAAAGGACCTTTTTTCAGAGAACGTGGCACTGTCGTATCCCTCTAGTTACTTGCGACGACGGACGATCATGTTGTCGGTACGCTTATTACCACGGGTTTTAGCACCCTTGGTTGGGAAGCCCCATGGCGATACCGGATGACGACCACCGGAGGTACGACCTTCACCACCACCGTGTGGGTGGTCAACCGGGTTCATGGCAACACCACGAACGGTTGGGCGAACGCCGCGCCAGCGTTTGGCACCAGCTTTACCCAGCGAACGCAGGCTGTGCTCGGAGTTCGAGACTTCGCCCAGGGTCGCACGGCACTCAGCCAGGACTTTACGCATTTCACCAGAGCGCAGACGCAGGGTCACGTAGACACCTTCGCGAGCGATCAGCTGAGCCGAAGCACCAGCGGAACGAGCGATCTGAGCACCTTTACCCGGCTTCAGTTCGATGCCGTGAATGGTGCTACCTACTGGAATGTTGCGCAGCTGCAGGGAGTTACCGGCCTTGATTGGGGCCAGGGCACCTGCGATCAGCTGGTCGCCAGCGCTCACGCCTTTAGGGGCGATGATGTAGCGACGCTCACCGTCTGCGTAGCACAGCAGGGCGATGTGAGCAGTACGGTTCGGGTCGTATTCGATACGCTCGACAGTGGCTGGAATGCCATCTTTGTCGTTGCGACGGAAGTCGACCAGACGGTAATGCTGCTTGTGACCACCACCAACGTGACGAGTGGTAATGCGGCCATTGTTGTTACGACCACCAGACTTCGATTTTTTCTCGATCAGCGGTGCGTGAGGAGCGCCTTTGTGCAGCTCCTTGTTGACCACCTTGACCACGAAACGGCGGCCAGGGGAAGTCGGTTTGCATTTAACGATTGCCATGATGCACCCCTTCCTTACTCAGCACTGCTGCTGAAATCGAGATCTTGGCCTGGCTGAAGGGAGACGATCGCCTTCTTCCAGTCATTACGCTTGCCCAGACCACGTGCGGTACGCTTGGTTTTACCCAGGACGTTAACAGTCGACACGTTTTCAACTTTTACGTTGAACAGGCCTTCGACAGCTTTCTTGATTTCCAGCTTGGTTGCATCGGTAGCAACCTTGAATACGAACTGGCCTTTTTTCTCAGCCAGAACGGTAGCCTTCTCGGAAACGTGCGGGCCAAGGAGGACTTTGAATACGCGTTCCTGGTTCATCCCAGCAGCTCCTCGAATTTCTTCACGGCCGAGACAGTGATCAACACTTTCTCGTATGCGATCAGACTGACCGGGTCGGAACCTTGTACGTCACGTACATCGACGTGCGGCAGGTTGCGAGCAGCCAGGTACAGGTTCTGATCAACAGCGTCGGAAACGATCAGTACGTCGTTCAGACCCATGCCGTTCAGCTTGTTCAGCAGATCTTTGGTTTTCGGCGCTTCAACAGCGAAGTCCTGAACCACGACCAGACGGTCGCTACGCACCAGCTCAGCGAGGATGGAGCGCAGGGCTGCGCGGTACATCTTCTTGTTGAGCTTCTGCGAGTGATCTTGAGGGCGAGCTGCGAAGGTTACACCACCGCCACGCCAGATCGGACCACGAGTAGTACCAGCACGAGCACGGCCAGTACCCTTCTGACGCCATGGGCGCTTACCGCCACCAGCCACGTCGGAACGGGTCTTCTGCTGCTTGGTGCCCTGACGGCCGCCGGCCATGTAGGCCACGACTGCTTGGTGTACCAGCGTCTCGTTGAATTCGCCACCGAAAGTCAGTTCGGAAACTTCGATCGCCTGAGCGTCATTTACATTGAGTTGCATGTCAGTTTCCCCTTAACCGCGAGCCTTGACAGCTGGACGTACAACCACGTCGCCGCCAGTAGCGCCTGGAACGGCACCCTTGACCAGCAGCAGGTTGCGTTCAGCGTCTACGCGAACAACTTCCAGGGACTGAACAGTCACGCGCTCGGCGCCCATGTGACCGGACATTTTCTTGCCCTTGAACACACGACCAGGAGTCTGGCACTGGCCGATGGAACCTGGGACACGGTGCGACACGGAGTTACCGTGGGTGTTGTCCTGGCCACGGAAGTTCCAGCGCTTGATGGTACCGGCGAAGCCTTTACCTTTGGACTGACCAGTAACGTCTACCAGCTGGCCTGCAGTGAAGAGTTCAGCTTTGATCAGATCGCCAGCCTGGAAATCGCCTTCTTCAAGACGGAACTCCCAGACACCGCGACCAGCGGCAACGTTGGCCTTGGCGAAGTGACCTGCCTGAGCGGCAGTCACACGCGAAGCACGACGCTCGCCGACAGTGACTTGCACTGCACGGTAGCCATCGGTTTCTTCAGTTTTGAACTGGGTGACGCGATTCGGCTCGATCTCAATGACCGTGACCGGAATGGAGACACCTTCTTCGGTGAAAATGCGGGTCATACCGCACTTGCGACCGATTACACCAATAGTCATGTTGTAAACCTCATGAGTGTACGGGGCTTTCACCCGCTATGGCCGCCCATTTCAGAGCGTTACACGACTAGACCGAAGTCTTAGCCGAGGCTGATCTGTACTTCCACACCTGCCGCCAGATCAAGCTTCATCAGCGCGTCAACGGTTTTATCCGTTGGCTGGACGATGTCCAGAACACGCTTATGAGTGCGGATCTCGTACTGGTCACGCGCGTCTTTGTTGACGTGCGGGGAAACCAGAACGGTGAAACGCTCTTTGCGGGTAGGCAGTGGAATTGGACCACGCACTTGTGCACCAGTACGTTTCGCGGTTTCCACGATTTCCTGGGTGGATTGGTCGATCAGGCGATGGTCGAAAGCCTTCAACCTGATACGGATTTGCTGATTTTGCATTGGATTTCAGACTCCAGGCTGTTCCCAACGGACGCACTACGCCCGCTAAAAGGAGGCGTGATTCTATAGACGCCCCCATTTAGTGTCAACCCAATAAAAAAAACCCCCGCTGAGCGGGGGTTTTTTCAATCGGTCGAGTGATTACTCGATGATTTTGGCTACGACGCCGGCGCCGACGGTACGACCGCCTTCACGGATAGCGAAGCGCAGACCGTCTTCCATTGCGATGGTCTTGATCAGGGTAACAGTCATCTGAATGTTGTCACCCGGCATTACCATTTCAACGCCTTCCGGCAGTTCGCAGTTACCGGTCACGTCAGTGGTACGGAAGTAGAACTGAGGACGATAGCCTTTGAAGAACGGAGTGTGACGACCGCCTTCTTCCTTCGACAGAACGTAGACTTCTGCGGTGAACTTGGTGTGCGGCTTGACCGAACCTGGCTTGACCAGAACCTGGCCACGCTCAACGTCGTCACGCTTGGTACCACGCAGCAGAACGCCGCAGTTCTCGCCAGCACGGCCTTCGTCCAGCAGCTTGCGGAACATCTCAACACCGGTGCAGGTGGTGGTGGTGGTGTCACGCAGACCAACGATTTCCAGCGGATCCTGAACGCGGACGATACCACGCTCGATACGACCGGTAACAACGGTACCACGACCCGAGATCGAGAATACGTCTTCGATCGGCATCAGGAACGGCTGGTCAACGGCACGAACTGGCTCAGGGATGTAGGCATCCAGAGTTTCTACCAGCTTCTTGACAGCGGTAGTACCCATTTCGTTGTCGTCTTTGCCTTCCAGCGCCATACGAGCCGAACCGATGATGATCGGGGTGTCGTCGCCTGGGAAGTCGTAGGTGGACAGCAGGTCGCGAACTTCCATCTCGACCAGTTCCAGCAGCTCGGCGTCGTCTACCAGGTCAGCCTTGTTCAGGAAGACCACGATGTAAGGAACGCCTACCTGACGGGACAGCAGGATGTGCTCACGGGTTTGCGGCATCGGACCATCGGCGGCCGAGCAAACCAGGATCGCGCCGTCCATCTGGGCAGCACCGGTGATCATGTTCTTCACGTAGTCAGCGTGACCTGGGCAGTCAACGTGAGCGTAGTGACGAATGTTCGAGTTGTACTCGACGTGAGCGGTGTTGATGGTGATACCGCGCGCTTTTTCTTCCGGAGCCGAGTCGATCTTGTCGAACTCAACGACTGCCGAACCGAAAACTTCGGAGCAGACGCGAGTCAGAGCTGCGGTCAGAGTGGTCTTACCGTGGTCAACGTGGCCGATAGTGCCGACGTTAACGTGGGGAAGGGAACGATCAAATTTTTCTTTAGCCACGACAGTGAACCTCTTGCCTAAAGGGGATTAGCCTTGTTTTTTAACGAGTGCTTCGACGATGTTCGACGGAGCTTCGGCGTATTTGGAGAATTCCATGGAGTAGCTTGCGCGACCCTGAGACATGGAACGAACGTCGGTTGCGTAACCGAACATCTCTCCGAGCGGAACTTCAGCGCGGACGACGCGGCCAGAGACCGACTCATCCATACCCTGGACCAGACCACGACGACGGTTCAGGTCACCCATCACGTCACCCAGGTAGTCTTCCGGGGTTACAACTTCGACCTTCATGATCGGCTCGAGAACCACGCCACCGCCTTTCTGGGCCAGTTGCTTGGTTGCCATCGAAGCAGCGATCTTGAACGCCATTTCGTTGGAGTCGACGTCGTGGTACGAACCGTCGAATACCGCGGCCTTCAGGCCGATCAGAGGATAACCGGCAACAACGCCGTTTTTCATCTGCTCTTCGATACCCTTCTGGATCGCAGGGATGTATTCCTTAGGAATCACACCGCCAACGACTTCGTTGGAGAACACCAGACCTTCGGTGATGTTGCCCTTGTCGTCCTGATCCGGCTCCGAGAAACGGATCCAGCAGTGACCGAACTGACCACGACCGCCCGACTGACGAACGAACTTGCCTTCGATCTCGACGTTGGACTTGGTGATCTTCTCGCGGTACGAAACCTGCGGCTTGCCGATGTTGGCCTCGACGTTGAACTCGCGCTTCATGCGGTCAACGAGGATGTCCAGGTGCAGCTCACCCATACCGGAGATGATGGTCTGACCAGTTTCTTCGTCGGTCTTGACGCGGAACGACGGGTCTTCCTGAGCCAGCTTGCCCAGTGCGATACCCATCTTCTCCTGGTCGGCCTTGGTTTTCGGCTCTACGGAGAGCGAAATCACAGGCTCAGGGAAGTCCATACGCTCGAGGATGATCGGCTTGTCGGCGTTGCACAGGGTGTCACCGGTGGTGACGTCCTTCATGCCGATCAGAGCAGCGATGTCGCCTGCACGTACTTCCTTGATTTCTTCACGCTGGTTGGCGTGCATCTGCACCATACGACCAACGCGTTCTTTCTTGCCCTTGACCGAGTTGATGACGGAGTCACCGGAGGTCAGGAAGCCCGAGTAAACACGAACGAAGGTCAGAGTACCAACGAACGGGTCGGTGGCAATCTTGAACGCCAGGGCCGAGAACGGCTCGTTGTCGTCAGCGTGACGCTCGTCGAACTGCTCAGGCTTGACTTCGTCCTTCGGCACGTCGATCAGGTCAGGGTGGATACCCTTGATCGCCGGGATTTCGGTCGGAGCAGGCAGGAAGTCGATAACGGCGTCGAGAACCAGGGGAACGCCCTTGTTCTTGAACGACGAACCGCAGACAGCCGGAACGATCTCGCTGGCCAGGGTGCGCGCGCGCAGGCCTGCCTTGATCTCTTCGACGGTCAGCTCACCTTCTTCAAGGTACTTGTTCATCAGCTCTTCGTTGGCTTCGGCGGCGGCTTCAACCATGTTGTTGCGCCATTCGTTAGCCAGCTCGACCATATCCGCAGGAATTTCTTCCTCGCGGTAGGTAGTGCCCTTGTCGTCGTCGTTCCAGTAGATGGCTTTCATCTTGATCAGGTCGACCTGACCCTGGAAGTCGTCTTCTGCACCGATAGCCAGCTGGACCGGAACCGGGGTGTGACCCAGGCGGTTCTTGATCTGGCCGACAACGCGCAGGAAGTTGGCACCGGCACGGTCCATCTTGTTCACGTAGACAACACGTGGAACGCCGTACTTGTTGGCCTGACGCCATACGGTTTCGGACTGCGGCTCAACGCCGGAGGTGCCGCAGAACACAACGACCGCGCCGTCGAGTACACGCAGCGAACGCTCTACTTCAATGGTGAAGTCAACGTGGCCGGGGGTATCGATGACGTTTACGCGGTAGTTGTCGTACTGACCACGGGAACCTTTCCAGAAGGTGGTAACGGCAGCGGAGGTAATGGTGATACCGCGCTCCTGCTCCTGCACCATCCAGTCGGTGGTCGCGGCGCCGTCGTGCACCTCGCCCATCTTGTGGCTCAGACCTGTGTAGAACAGGATCCGCTCGGTAGTGGTAGTCTTGCCCGCGTCAACGTGGGCACAGATACCGATGTTACGGTAGCGGTTAATTGCTGTAGTACGAGCCATAAAGCCCTCGCAAAATAATTGATGCTTGAATTAGAAGCGGTAGTGCGAGAACGCTTTGTTGGCTTCGGCCATACGGTGCACGTCTTCACGCTTCTTGACTGCAGCACCCTTGCCTTCAGCAGCATCCAGCAGTTCGCCGGCCAGGCGCAGGGCCATCGACTTCTCGCCGCGCTTGCGGGCGTAGTCTACGAGCCAGCGCATTGCCAGAGCGTTACGACGGGATGGACGAACTTCAACCGGAACCTGGTAAGTGGCACCGCCGACACGGCGGGACTTTACTTCGACCAGCGGAGCGATGGCGTCGAGAGCTTTCTCGAAGATTTCCAGGGGGTCGCTGTTCTTGCGTGCTTTGACGGTATCCAGGGCACCGTAAACGATGCGCTCGGCTACGGCCTTCTTGCCGCTTTCCATCACATGGTTCATGAACTTGGCGAGAATCTGGGATCCGTACTTCGGATCGTCAAGGATCTCACGTTTTGCTGCTACACGACGTCTTGGCATGATAAGCCCTCAAACGGTCTTCAGGTTAGCCCGGGACGTGGGTCTTCGACCCCTGCCCGACCTTACTCTTATCGACTCAAATAAATGGATGTCTGCAAACGACCGATTACTTCGGACGCTTGGTACCGTACTTCGAACGACCCTGGTTACGGCCTTTGACGCCCGAAGTATCCAGAGAGCCGCGAACGGTGTGGTAACGAACACCTGGCAAGTCTTTTACACGGCCGCCACGAATCAGGACGACGCTGTGCTCTTGCAGGTTGTGGCCTTCACCACCGATGTACGAGGAAACCTCGAAACCGTTGGTCAGACGCACACGGCATACTTTACGCAGTGCCGAGTTAGGTTTTTTCGGCGTGGTGGTGTACACGCGGGTGCACACGCCACGACGCTGCGGGCAGTTCTGCAGCGCAGGAACGTCGGACTTCTCGACCGAACGCTTACGCGGCTGACGTACCAGCTGGTTGATAGTTGCCATCTACTAGCTCCACTGATTGTCTTGCGACTCTATTGTCTTGCAAGAAAGCCAAAAATTGGCGAGACGGAGCCTCACCAAATTTAAGGGTACAAAAGTCTAAAGAGGATCTTGCACCCAGTCAAGACGAGGCCCCGGCCCTCCCCGCCCGATCATCGGCAACATTTCATGTCGTCGATGACCGTTCGAGGCTTGCCGGGGCCCTGCCCTGTACTTAGTTACCGCTGGAGTTCAGCGCTTCGGTCAGTGCGGCTTCCACCTCACTGGCGCTCACACGCAGCGGCTTGTCGGCATCACGGCGACGCTTGCGCTCGCTGTGGTAGGCCAGACCAGTACCGGCCGGGATCAGACGACCCACGACCACGTTCTCTTTCAGGCCGCGCAGGTAATCGCGCTTGCCGGTTACCGCCGCTTCGGTCAGCACGCGGGTGGTTTCCTGGAAGGAAGCCGCGGAGATGAACGACTCGGTCGACAGCGACGCCTTGGTGATACCCAGCAGCACGCGGGTGAACTTGGAGACGAACTTGTCCTCGGCGGCGAGACGCTCGTTCTCTACCAGTACCTGGGTCAGTTCCATCTGGTCGCCCTTGATGAAGCTGGAATCGCCCGACTCGGAGATCTCGACCTTGCGCAGCATCTGACGCAGGATGGTCTCGATGTGCTTGTCGTTGATCTTAACGCCTTGCAGACGGTAAACGTCCTGGATCTCGTTGACGATGTACTTCGCCAGCGCGCTCACACCCAGCAGACGCAGGATGTCGTGCGGATCGCTCGGGCCGTCGGAGATAACTTCGCCGCGGTTTACCTGTTCGCCTTCGAAGACGTTCAGGTGGCGCCACTTCGGAATCAGCTCTTCGTACGGATCGCTACCGTCGGTCGGAGTGATGACCAGACGACGCTTGCCCTTGGTCTCCTTACCGAACGCGATGGTGCCGCTGACTTCAGCCAGAATCGAGGCTTCTTTCGGACGGCGCGCTTCGAACAGGTCGGCAACGCGCGGCAGACCACCGGTGATGTCACGGGTCTTCGACGTTTCTTGCGGGATACGCGCGATAACGTCACCAACGCCGATCTGGGCACCGTCAGCCACACCGACAAGGGCGTTGGCCGGCAGGAAATACTGGGCAGGTACGTCGGTACCTGGCAGATACAGATCCTTGCCAGAAGCATCGACCATCTTGATCGCCGGACGGATTTCCTTGCCAGCGGCAGGGCGATCCTTGACGTCCAGGACTTCGATGTTGGTCAAACCGGTCAATTCGTCGGTCTGACGCTTGATGGTGATGTTTTCTTCCATGCCCACGAAGGTCACGGTACCTTTCAGCTCGGTAACGATCGGGTGGGTGTGCGGGTCCCACTTGGCGACGATGGCGCCAGCTTCGACCTTGTCACCTTCCTTGACCGAAATCACCGCACCGTAAGGCAGCTTGTAGCGCTCACGCTCACGACCGAACTCGTCGGCAATCGCCAACTCGCCCGAACGCGATACGGCAACCAGGTTGCCATCGGCACGCTCTACCTGCTTCAGGTTGTGCAGACGCACCATACCGCCGTTCTTCACCTGGACGCTGTCGGCAGCCGAGGTACGGCTTGCAGCACCACCGATGTGGAACGTACGCATGGTCAGCTGGGTACCCGGCTCACCGATCGACTGTGCAGCGATAACGCCGACAGCTTCACCGATGTTCACCTGGTGACCGCGAGCCAGGTCACGACCGTAGCACTTGGCGCAGATGCCGTAGCGGGTTTCGCAGTTGATCGGCGAACGCACGACCACTTCGTCGATGCTGTTCAGCTCGATGAACTCTACCCACTTCTCGTCGACCAGGGTACCGGCCGGAACGATGACGTCCTCGGTGCCTGGCTTGAACACGTCACGGGCGATGACACGACCCAGTACACGCTCACCCAGCGGCTCTACAACATCGCCGCCTTCGATGTGCGGGGTCATCAGCAGGCCCTGGTCGGTGCCGCAGTCGATCTCGGTAACCACCAGATCCTGGGCAACGTCTACCAGACGACGAGTCAGGTAACCGGAGTTAGCAGTCTTCAGTGCGGTATCCGCCAGACCCTTACGAGCACCGTGGGTCGAAATGAAGTACTGCAGAACGCTCAGACCTTCACGGAAGTTCGCCGTGATCGGCGTCTCGATGATGGAGCCGTCCGGCTTGGCCATCAGGCCACGCATACCGGCCAGCTGACGGATCTGGGCTGCGGAACCCCGCGCACCGGAGTCAGCCATCATGTACATCGAGTTGAAGGACTCTTGCTCGACTTCCTTGCCTTCGCGGTCGATGACCTTCTCTTTCGAGAGGTTGGCCATCATCGCCTTGGACACTTCGTCGTTCGCCTTCGACCACAAGTCGATGACCTTGTTGTACTTCTCGCCCTGGGTTACGAGGCCGGAGGCGTACTGGCTCTCGATCTCCTTCACTTCGTCGGTAGCGGTACCGATGATGCGGGCTTTTTCATCCGGGATAACGAAGTCGTTAACACCGATGGAAACGCCGGAAATGGTCGAGTAAGCGAAACCGGTGTACATCAGCTGGTCAGCGAAGATCACGGTCTCTTTCAGACCAACCACGCGATAGCACTGGTTGATCAGCTTGGAGATCGCCTTCTTCTTCATAGGCTGGTTGACCACGTCGTACGGCAGACCTGCCGGTACAACCTGGAACAGCAGCGCACGGCCGACGGTGGTGTCGACGATGCGGGTGTTCTTGACCACGGAACCATCACGCTCTTTCACGGTTTCGTTGATACGAACCTTGATTTTCGCGTGCAGGGCAGCCTCGCCGGCGCGGAATACGCGGTCGACTTCCTGCAGGTCGGCGAATACGCGACCTTCGCCCTTGGCATTGATGGCTTCACGGGTCATGTAGTAAAGACCCAGTACCACGTCCTGCGACGGAACGATGATTGGCTCACCGTTGGCTGGCGACAGGATGTTGTTGGTCGACATCATCAGCGCGCGCGCTTCGAGCTGGGCTTCCAGGGTCAGCGGCACGTGAACGGCCATCTGGTCACCGTCGAAGTCGGCGTTGTACGCGGCGCAGACCAGTGGGTGCAGCTGGATGGCCTTACCTTCGATCAGAACCGGTTCAAAGGCCTGGATACCCAGACGGTGCAGGGTCGGTGCACGGTTGAGCAGCACGGGGTGTTCGCGGATCACCTCGGCGAGCACGTCCCACACCTCTGGCAGCTCGCGCTCGACCATCTTCTTGGCAGCCTTGATGGTGGTCGCCAGACCACGCATTTCCAGCTTGCCGAAAATGAACGGCTTGAACAGCTCGAGAGCCATTTTCTTCGGCAGACCGCACTGGTGCAGACGCAGGGTCGGGCCTACGGTAATTACCGAACGGCCGGAGTAGTCCACACGCTTACCGAGCAGGTTCTGACGGAAGCGACCTTGCTTACCTTTGATCATGTCGGCCAGGGACTTCAGCGGACGCTTGTTCGAGCCAGTGATGGCGCGACCGCGACGGCCGTTGTCCAGCAGGGCGTCGACCGCTTCCTGCAGCATGCGCTTTTCGTTGCGCACGATGATGTCCGGCGCCGACAGATCCAGCAGGCGCTTCAGACGGTTGTTACGGTTGATCACCCGACGATACAGGTCGTTCAGGTCGGAGGTCGCGAAGCGGCCACCATCCAGCGGTACCAGCGGACGCAGGTCCGGCGGCAGCACTGGCAAGACGGTCAGGACCATCCACTCAGGCAGGTTGCCCGAGCCCTGGAAAGCTTCCATCAGCTTCAGGCGCTTGGACAGCTTCTTGATCTTGGTTTCCGAGTTGGTCTGCGGAATCTCTTCGCGCAGGCGACCGATCTCGTGCTCCAGGTCGATAGCGTGCAGCAGCTCGCGGACAGCTTCGGCACCCATGCGGGCGTCGAAGTCGTCACCGAACTCTTCCAGCGCTTCGAAGTACTGCTCGTCGTTCAGCAGCTGACCCTTTTCCAGAGTGGTCATGCCCGGGTCGATAACGACGTAGCTCTCGAAGTAGAGCACGCGCTCGATGTCACGCAGGGTCATGTCCATCAGCAGGCCGATACGGGACGGCAGCGACTTCAGGAACCAGATGTGGGCAACAGGCGAGGCCAGTTCGATGTGCGCCATGCGCTCACGACGAACTTTTGCCAAGGCAACTTCAACGCCGCACTTCTCGCAGATCACGCCGCGGTGCTTGAGGCGCTTGTACTTGCCGCACAGGCACTCGTAGTCCTTGACTGGGCCAAAGATCTTGGCGCAGAACAGGCCGTCACGCTCAGGTTTGAACGTACGGTAGTTGATGGTTTCCGGCTTCTTAACTTCACCGAACGACCACGAACGGATCATTTCAGGCGACGCCAGACCGATGCGGATGGCGTCGAACTCTTCGACTTGACCCTGGTTTTTCAGCAAATTCAGTAGGTCTTTCAAGGCCTTTCCTCCTGGCGGAGCAGGGAGCGGGCATTACCTGCCCCACTCCCCTTCGCGTCACGTGTTATTCGGTTTCCAGATCGATATCGATACCGAGCGAACGGATCTCTTTGATCAACACGTTGAAGGACTCGGGCATGCCCGGCTCCATACGGTGATCGCCATCCACGATGTTCTTGTACATCTTGGTACGGCCGTTCACGTCGTCCGACTTCACTGTGAGCATTTCTTGCAGGGTGTATGCCGCGCCGTATGCTTCCAGCGCCCACACTTCCATCTCCCCGAAACGCTGACCACCGAACTGCGCCTTACCACCCAGCGGCTGCTGGGTAACCAGGCTGTAGGAACCAGTGGAACGCGCGTGCATCTTGTCGTCCACCAAGTGGTTCAGCTTGAGCATGTACATGTAACCAACGGTCACAGGACGCTCGAACTTGTTGCCGGTACGGCCATCGAACAGCACCATCTGGCCGCTCTCTGGCAGGTCGGCCAGCTTCAGCATGGCCTTGATCTCGCGCTCCTTGGCACCGTCGAAGACCGGGGTAGCCATTGGCACGCCCTTCTTCAGGTTGTGGGCCAGGGCCAGGATCTCTTCGTCGGTGAACTCGTCGAGGTTTTCCTGACGACCGCCGATCTCGTTGTAGACCTCGGTCAGGAACACGCGCAGTTCAGCGGCCTTGCGCTGCTCTTCGATCATGCGATCGATCTTCTCGCCCAGCCCTTTGGCTGCGAGGCCCAGGTGGGTTTCGAGGATCTGACCGACGTTCATACGCGAAGGTACGCCCAGCGGGTTCAGTACGACATCGACCGGAGTACCGTTGGCGTCGTGCGGCATGTCTTCGACCGGCATGATTACCGAGACAACACCCTTGTTACCGTGACGACCGGCCATCTTGTCACCCGGCTGGATGCGACGGCGGATTGCCAGGTAAACCTTGACGATCTTCAGTACGCCCGGTGCCAGGTCATCGCCCTGCTGCAGCTTGCGCTTCTTGTCTTCGAACTTGTCGTCCAGCAGACGGCGACGGTCGACGATGTACTGCTGAGCCTTTTCCAGCTGCTCGTTCAGTGCATCTTCAGCCATGCGCAGTTTGAACCACTGGCCGTGCTCCAGACCGTCCAGCACTTCGTCAGTGATCACGGTGCCTTTCTTCAGGCCCGCGCCACCGTCGACCACCTGGCCGTTCAGGGCGGAACGCAGACGCTCGAAGGTTGCGCCTTCGACGATGCGGAACTCTTCGTTGAGGTCCTTGCGGATCTCGTCCAGCTGCATCTTCTCGATGGCCAGGGCGCGGCTGTCGCGCTCGACGCCATCACGGGTGAAGACCTGTACGTCGATGACGGTACCCTTGGTGCCGGTCGGCACGCGCAGGGAGGTGTCCTTAACGTCGCTGGCCTTCTCACCGAAGATTGCGCGCAGCAGTTTTTCTTCCGGAGTCAGCTGGGTTTCGCCTTTTGGCGTGACCTTGCCGACCAGGATGTCGCCAGCGCCGACTTCGGCACCCACGTAGACGATACCGGCTTCGTCCAGCTTGTTCAGTGCGGCTTCACCCACGTTCGGGATGTCCGCAGTGATTTCCTCTGGGCCAAGCTTGGTGTCACGCGCCACACAGGTCAGTTCCTGGATGTGGATGGTGGTGAAGCGGTCTTCCTGGACCACACGCTCGGACAGGCAGATGGAGTCTTCGAAGTTGAAGCCGTTCCACGCCATGAACGCGATGCGCATGTTCTGACCCAGTGCCAGTTCACCCATATCGGTGGACGGGCCGTCGGCCATGATGTCGCCACGCTGAACCTTGTCACCCTTGCTCACCAGCGGACGCTGGTTGATGCAGGTGTTCTGGTTCGAACGGGTGTACTTGGTCAGGTTGTAGATATCCACACCTGCTTCGCCGGTTTCCACTTCGTCGTCGGCAACGCGAACAACGATACGGCTGGCATCGACCGAGTCGATCACACCACCGCGGCGAGCAACCACGCAGACACCGGAGTCACGAGCAACGTTGCGCTCCATGCCGGTACCTACCAGCGGCTTGTCGGCGCGCAGGGTCGGTACAGCCTGACGCTGCATGTTCGAACCCATCAACGCACGGTTGGCGTCGTCGTGCTCGAGGAACGGAATCAGCGACGCAGCGACCGAAACAACCTGCTTCGGCGAAACGTCCATCAGGGTGACGTCTTCCGGCGCCTTGACGGTGAATTCGTTCAGGTGACGAACAGCTACCAGCTCATCGATCAGTTGCTTCTTCTCGTTCATCGCGGCCGAAGCCTGGGCGATGACATGATCCGCTTCTTCAATGGCCGACAGGAACACGATGTCGTCGCTGACCACGCCTTCCTTCACCACGCGGTACGGGCTTTCCAGGAAGCCGTACTGGTTGGTGCGGGCATAGGCTGCCAGGGAGTTGATCAGACCGATGTTCGGACCTTCAGGGGTCTCGATCGGGCACACACGGCCGTAGTGGGTCGGGTGTACGTCACGGACTTCGAAGCCGGCACGCTCACGGGTCAGACCGCCAGGGCCGAGCGCGGAGACGCGGCGCTTGTGGGTGATCTCGGAGAGCGGGTTGTTCTGGTCCATGAACTGGGACAGCTGGCTGGAACCGAAGAACTCTTTCACTGCCGCCGCTACCGGCTTGGCATTGATCAGGTCCTGCGGCATCAGGCCTTCGCTTTCCGCCATCGACAGGCGTTCCTTGACCGCGCGCTCGACGCGCACCAGGCCAACGCGGAACTGGTTCTCGGCCATCTCGCCGACGCAACGTACGCGACGGTTACCCAGGTGGTCGATGTCGTCGACGATGCCTTTGCCGTTACGGATGTCGACCAGGGTCTTCAGAACCTCGACGATATCTTCCTTGCTCAGCACGCCCGAACCTTCGATCTCGGTACGACCGATACGACGGTTGAACTTCATGCGGCCAACGGCGGACAGGTCGTAACGCTCGGCGCTGAAGAACAGGTTGTTGAACAGGGTCTCGGCAGCGTCCTTGGTTGGCGGCTCGCCAGGACGCATCATGCGGTAGATCTCGACCAGGGCTTCCAGCTGGTTGCTGGTAGTGTCGATCTTCAGGGTATCGGAGATGAACGGACCGCAGTCGATGTCGTTGGTGTACAGGGTCTCGATACGGACGACCTGTGCCTTGGCGACCTTGATCAGCAGTTCGGTGGTCATCTCGGTATTGCATTCGGCCAGGATCTCGCCGGTAGCCGGATGCACGATGGCCTTGGCGGTAGTGCGGCCCAGGACGTATTCCATAGGAACGTCCAGCTGCTTGACGCCGGCCTTCTCGAGCTGGTTGATGTGGCGCGCGGTAATACGGCGGCCCTGCTCGACGATGACTTTGCCGGTTTCGTCATGGATATCCATGACTGCAACCTCACCACGCAGACGCTGCGGTACCAGTTCCAGGCTGAGTTTCTCGCCGGAAATGTGGAACACGTTGGTGGTGTAGAAGGTGTTCAGCACTTCTTCAGTGCTGTAGCCCAGGGCACGCAGCAGCACCGAGGCCGGCAGTTTGCGGCGACGGTCGATACGTACGAACACGCAGTCCTTCGGGTCGAACTCGAAGTCCAGCCAGGAGCCGCGGTAAGGGATGATGCGAGCGGAGTACAGCAGCTTGCCGGAGCTGTGAGTCTTGCCACGGTCGTGGTCGAAGAACACACCAGGCGAACGGTGCAGCTGGGAAACGATCACACGCTCGGTACCGTTGATAACGAAGGTACCGTTCTCAGTCATCAGGGGGATTTCACCCATGTAGACTTCTTGCTCTTTGATGTCCTTGATCGCTTTGTTCGACGATTCCTTGTCGAAGATGATCAGGCGCACCTTGACCCGCAGTGGGACTGCAAAGGTCACGCCACGCAGGACACATTCCTTCACATCGAAGGCGGGTTCGCCCAGGCGATAGCCTACGTACTCCAGGGCAGCATTGCCGGAGTAGCTGATGATCGGAAATACCGATTTGAAGGCCGCGTGCAGGCCGACGTCGCGGAACTGATCCTTGGATGCTCCCGCTTGCAGGAATTCGCGATACGAATCCAGCTGGATGGCCAGGAGGTAAGGCACATCCATGACGTCCGGCAACTTGCTAAAGTCCTTGCGGATACGTTTTTTCTCAGTGTATGAGTAAGCCATCAGCGTTCCCCAGCTTGGTCACCTGCTTGTTTGGCTTCTCCCGGCGGGAGCAGCCAGAAAATCGTGCAAACCCCTTGGTTTGCGCCACCCACATGGGTGTCTTGCAGCTTGTTATCGGGGCCGGCCTGACCGGCCACCAATAACGGAAAAAGGCCGGTGGCATAAGCCACCAGCCATCAGCCCTTCGCTCAACGCTCGGACTGGAGTCGCAAGGTCGAGATTACTTCAGCTCGACTTTAGCGCCAGCTTCTTCCAGCTTCTTCTTAGCGTCTTCAGCGGCTTCTTTCGAAACGCCTTCAGCTACAACCTGAGGAGCGCCATCGACTTTCTCTTTGGCTTCTTTCAGGCCCAGACCGGTCAGTTCGCGAACGGCTTTGATCACGTTCACTTTCTTGTCGCCGGCTTCAACCAGAACAACGTTGAACTCGGTCTGCTCTTCAACAACGGCAGCAGCAGCAGCTGGGCCAGCAGCGGCAACAGCAGCGGTAACGCCGAAGGTTTCTTCCATAGCTTTGATCAGCTCAACAACTTCCAGAACGGTTTTCTGGCCGATTGCTTCGATGATTTGTTCGTTAGTCAGAGACATGACTTAAATCCTGTATTGGGGTGACAGCCTACGCAGCCATCAAATTAAACGTATGATTTTGAAAGAGTTCGCACGCGTTAGGCGGCGGTAGCTTCTTTCTGGTCGCGAATGGCTGCCAGAGTACGAGCCAGCTTGCTGGTGGCGCCTTGAATAACGCTCATCAGTTTTGCGATAGCTTCGTCGCGGGTCGGCAGGGTAGCCAACACGTCGATCTGGTTCGCTGCAATGAAATTGCCGTCAAACGCAGCTGCCTTGATCTCGAACTTGTCCTGACCCTTGGCGAACTCTTTGAACAGACGAGCAGCAGCGCCCGGGTGTTCGTTGGAGAAAGCAATCAGGGTCGGGCCTTTGAACGCGTCGTTGAGGATCGAGAATTCGGTGCCTTCAACAGCGCGCTTGAGCAGGGTGTTACGTACGACACGTACGTAAACGCCAGCTTCGCGGGCCTCTTTACGGAGTCCGGTCATTGCGCTTACAGTCACACCACGGGCATCAGCCACGACAGCGGACAGAGCGACTTTGGCAGCCTCGTTGACTTCAGCGACGATGGCCTTCTTGTCTTCGAGTTTAATTGCCACGGGTTTACTCCTGGTTTTTACCGTTTCATCTGGCCGAAGCCGGATGTCGTTTTGGTGTCTGATTCGGTAACGAATCGGGAGCACCATCTGCGTGGGCTGGTGTTTTAAGGCTCGCGCCGCCTACGGTCTTGGATAGCCCCCGCCAGGCAGGGACCCCAATTTTTGCAGGTGGCGCGACAAGTCGCGCCACCATGTTCTTACACGTTCAGCGAGCTCTGATCGATGACCAGACCTGGGCCCATGGTGGTGCTCAGGGTAACGCGCTTGACGTAGATACCTTTCGAGGAAGCTGGCTTGATACGCTTCAGATCAGCGATCAGGGCTTCAACGTTTTCCTTCAGCTTGCCGGCTTCGAAGCCGATCTTGCCAACGGAGGTGTGGATGATACCGTTCTTGTCGGTACGGTAGCGAACCTGACCAGCCTTGGCGTTCTTGACGGCGCCGGCTACGTCTGGGGTTACGGTACCAACTTTCGGGTTAGGCATCAGGCCGCGAGGACCCAGAACCTGACCCAGCTGACCTACAACGCGCATGGCATCAGGCGATGCGATGACGACGTCATAGTTCAGGTCGCCGCCTTTCATTTCGGCAGCCAGATCGTCCATACCTACGCGGTCAGCGCCGGCAGCCAGAGCGGCTTCAGCAGCTGGACCCTGGGTGAAGACAGCAACGCGAACGGTCTTGCCAGTGCCGTGTGGCAGCACGGTAGCGCTACGTACGACCTGGTCGGATTTACGCGGGTCAACACCGAGGTTAACGGCGATGTCGTAGGACTCTACGAACTTGGCAGCCGGCAGCGAAGCCAGCAGAGTGGCCGCTTCTTCGAAGTTGTAGGCCTTGCCTGCTTCGATTTTCTCGGCGATTGCCTTTTGGCGTTTGGTCAGCTTAGCCATTACACACCCTCCACGTTCAGGCCCATGCTGCGGGCAGAGCCAGCGATGGTGCGTACAGCAGCGTCCAGGTCAGCGGCAGTCAGATCAGCCTGTTTAGCCTTGGCGATGTCTTCCAGCTGAGCACGGGTAACGGTACCGACTTTAACGGTGTTCGGACGAGCCGAACCACTGGTCAGGCCAGCAGCTTTCTTCAGCAGAACCGAGGCAGGGGTGCTCTTGGTCTCGAAGGTGAAGCTACGGTCGCTGTAGACAGTGATGATCACAGGAGTCGGCAGGCCGGCTTCTTGACCCTGAGTACGGGCGTTGAAGGCCTTGCAGAATTCCATGATGTTCACACCGTGTTGACCCAGTGCTGGACCAACGGGTGGGCTTGGGTTGGCCTGGCCGGCCTTAACTTGCAGCTTGATGTAAGCCTGAATCTTCTTAGCCATGAGCTACTCCAAAATCGGGTACGAACGCCTGATGGCTCCCCGGATGACTTGCGTTTTATCCCAGTGACGACAAAACCCCGCAGCACACAGGGCTGCGGGGTATGGGATGCTTCGTCCGCCTAGACCTTTTCGACCTGGCTGAACTCGAGCTCTACCGGAGTAGAGCGACCGAAAATGAGCACTGCAACCTGCAGGCGGCTCTTCTCGTAGTTAACCTCTTCGACACTACCATTGAAGTCAGCGAACGGACCGTCAATGACTCGAACCACTTCACCCGGCTCGAACAGTGTCTTCGGCTTCGGCTTGTCGCTACCGTCGGCTACGCGACGCAGGATGGCCTCAGCTTCTTTATCAGTGATCGGCGCAGGCTTGTCTGCGGTACCACCAATAAAGCCCATCACACGAGGGGTATCCTTGACCAAGTGCCAAGTCCCTTCGTTCATCTCCATCTGGACCAATACATAGCCAGGGAAGAATTTACGCTCACTCTTGCGCTTCTGGCCGTTGCGCATTTCGACGACTTCTTCGGTCGGGACCAGGATCTCGCCGAAACCGTCTTCCATGCCAGCCAGCTTGACGCGCTCGATCAGGGAGCGCATTACATGCTTCTCGTAACCCGAGTAAGCATGCACAACATACCAACGCTTAGCCACGGATCACCTTTAGCCAACGATCAAGGAGACCGCCCAGCCGAGCAGGGAATCAAGACCCCACAGCAGCAGTGCCATAACCAGCACGACAGCCACGACAATCAGCGTGGTCTGGGTGGTTTCCTGGCGGGTCGGCCACACGACTTTACGAATCTCGGTACGAGCTTCCTTCGCCAGCGTAAAGAACGACTTGCCCTTCGCAGTCTGCAAGGCAACAAAGCCCGCGACAGCAGCCAGGACGAGAAGTGCAAGGACGCGATACAGGATCGGGGACGCGGAGTAATACTGGTTACCCACTACGCCGACAACCACCAAAGCCACTACAGCCAGCCACTTGAACAGATCAAAACGCGATTCTTGGGCTTCAGTTTTGGGAGTCATCGAGGAGGATCCTGTAAGAAGAAAGCCATCACACCGAAGTGAAATGGCAGGTCAGGAGGGAATCGAACCCCCAACCTACGGTTTTGGAGACCGTCGCTCTGCCAATTGAGCTACTGACCTGTAACGCTGTATCAGGCCGGCCATTATACCGGCCTGATCAAGTAAATCAACTACTTATTCAATAATTTTTGCTACGACGCCGGCGCCGACGGTACGACCGCCTTCACGGATAGCGAAGCGCAGACCGTCTTCCATTGCGATGGTCTTGATCAGGGTAACAGTCATCTGAATGTTGTCACCCGGCATTACCATTTCAACGCCTTCCGGCAGTTCGCAGTTACCGGTCACGTCAGTGGTACGGAAGTAGAACTGAGGACGATAGCCTTTGAAGAACGGAGTGTGACGACCGCCTTCTTCCTTCGACAGAACGTAGACTTCTGCGGTGAACTTGGTGTGCGGCTTGACCGAACCTGGCTTGACCAGAACCTGGCCACGCTCAACGTCGTCACGCTTGGTACCACGCAGCAGAACGCCGCAGTTCTCGCCAGCACGGCCTTCGTCCAGCAGCTTGCGGAACATCTCAACACCGGTGCAGGTGGTGGTGGTGGTGTCACGCAGACCAACGATTTCCAGCGGATCCTGAACGCGGACGATACCACGCTCGATACGACCGGTAACAACGGTACCACGACCCGAGATCGAGAATACGTCTTCGATCGGCATCAGGAACGGCTGGTCAACGGCACGAACTGGCTCAGGGATGTAGGCATCCAGAGTTTCTACCAGCTTCTTGACAGCGGTAGTACCCATTTCGTTGTCGTCTTTGCCTTCCAGCGCCATACGAGCCGAACCGATGATGATCGGGGTGTCGTCGCCTGGGAAGTCGTAGGTGGACAGCAGGTCGCGAACTTCCATCTCGACCAGTTCCAGCAGCTCGGCGTCGTCTACCAGGTCAGCCTTGTTCAGGAAGACCACGATGTAAGGAACGCCTACCTGACGGGACAGCAGGATGTGCTCACGGGTTTGCGGCATCGGACCATCGGCGGCCGAGCAAACCAGGATCGCGCCGTCCATCTGGGCAGCACCGGTGATCATGTTCTTCACGTAGTCAGCGTGACCTGGGCAGTCAACGTGAGCGTAGTGACGAATGTTCGAGTTGTACTCGACGTGAGCGGTGTTGATGGTGATACCGCGCGCTTTTTCTTCCGGAGCCGAGTCGATCTTGTCGAACTCAACGACTGCCGAACCGAAAACTTCGGAGCAGACGCGAGTCAGAGCTGCGGTCAGAGTGGTCTTACCGTGGTCAACGTGGCCGATAGTGCCGACGTTAACGTGGGGAAGGGAACGATCAAACTTTTCCTTAGCCATCGATACAATCCTCCGCAGAAGAAATAGTCTTGCGCTGATAAAACAAAGGCAGATATTTTCATATCTGCCTTGTTTATATGGAGCTCTTGAGCGGACTTGAACCGCTGACCTCACCCTTACCAAGGGTGTGCTCTACCAACTGAGCTACAAGAGCGAAACACTTTGTGCAAAATCCAGCAAACTTGGAGCGGGTAGCGGGAATCGAACCCGCATCATCAGCTTGGAAGGCTGAGGTTCTACCACTAAACTATACCCGCGGAGCTTGCGGCTCTCGCTAAAACTGGTGGAGGGAGAAGGATTCGAACCTTCGAAGCTCTCGCAACGGATTTACAGTCCGTCCCCTTTGACCGCTCGGGAATCCCTCCAGATGTGGCCGGCATTCTATTTGTCTGCCGCCCTAGTGTCAAGCGTTTTTTCAAATTTTTTCAATCAAATCTGAAACTTAGCTGCTTTGACACCGCTTCCAGCTCTACCACCTGAGTGGTGTTCCCTGTGAAGCGGGCGCCATTCTATCAAGCTATTCGCCAGTTGCAATACCCTGGCAGAAAATAATTTTGTGTTTTAAGTCTTTGAAATCGTTGGAAAGAATTGCGATGACGGTTTGGTCCAGCAAACGCTCGCTTTCAGCGGCAACCTTGAGCCAACGACCCTCCGCTCCCGCTAGCTGGCCCGCCACCGGTAGCGTGGAAATATCCAGGCTTAACAGACGCTGACGCAGTGCATCGAGCTCCCCCTGACCCATAACGCCGCCGACTACCAGGCACTCATCCCGACGTTTGGGTGGCGCCGACACACCTGTTTCACGCAACAGACGGATTTCTTGCTGATTCCCCTTGTACAGCGAAAGGGGTGCCACTTCCTTGACCTTCAGCGGGGCTTCCTGCTGGTGCCACACGTAATAAAAGACGTTGAGCACCAGTAACAGCAGAAACAACCAACGCATAGGCACCTCAATCCAATGGGCAGGCCATGGCCAAGCCAACGAAAACCAGGTCAGGCACGACGCGCGCCTGCGGCACGGCCTCTTTTACCAACGGCGCATCACCGCCGGTGAGAAAGACTGCAAAATCGTCCCCCCACAGCGCCCGCGCCTGTTCGAGCTGGGTACGCGCGAAACCCTGGAGCATCAAAACGCATCCGCGCTCGACCGCCTCGACAGTCGAACGCCCTGGCGCCAGGCTGGCCAATGCACGCTCAGCCGAGGCATCGTCATAACGGATACGCCGGGTGTGCGTACGCAACTGGCTACGCATCAATGGCATACCCGGGCAGATGTAGCCACCCAGGTGCTCGCCGTCCGCTGCAACGAAATCCGCTTTTGCAGCGGTGCCCAGATCAATGACCAGGCATGAGCGCCCGGCCAGGTGAAAGGCTCCCAACGCCGCCAACCAACGGTCCATGCCCAGGCGCTGGTAGTCGTCATAGCCATTGCGCACACCCGCCAGTTCCTGGGCCGGGTGCGCCACTCGCGCTTGCACGGCAAACGCCTGGGCAATCAGCGCGCAAAGCGCGTCGGTTTCTTCTTCACTGCGCACACTGACAATGCGGCAGCCGGTAAGACGCACGGAAGCAAGTGCAGCCACCTCGGCCACCAGCGCCTGATCGGAGTCGACGATACCGCCGCTTTCGATCGCTGCATCAGCGACATGGATTACCCGCCACTTGATGAAACTGTTACCGCAATCGAGCTCAAGAATCATCGCGCAACCTCAAACTGAGCTCACCACCACTAAAGCTCTTTTCCACCCCGTCCACCTCAAGGCGCAAACCGCCCTGCCCGTCGACACCAAGAACCACACCATCGATATGTGTGTTACCGGCAATCAGAGAAACCTTGCGCCCCTGCCAGAGGTGCGCCTGCTCCCATTCTTCCTGGAATGCAGCAAACCCGTAGCGACGATGCCGCGCCAATTCGTGCTGCAACTGCTGGCTGAGCAACGCTACCAGCCGGTTACGGTCGACTGCCGCCCCTGCTTCGCGGCGCATCGAGGTCCACAGCTGGTCGACCTGATCGTTGAGCTGCATGTTCACATTGATGCCGATACCCAGCACCACATGGCATACATCTGCCGGGTCGCCCACCAATTCCAAGAGGATACCGGTGATCTTCTGTCCGCGAACGAGGACATCATTGGGCCATTTGAGCCCTACATCCTTCACCCCAAACGCCTGCAGGGTACGCATAACCGCCAACCCCACCACTAGACTCAAGCCCTCGAGCTGGCGCATGCCGCCATCCACACGGAGTACCAGGCTGTAATACAGGTTTTCGGCAAACGGGCTGACCCACTGCCGACCGCGCCGACCACGGCCGGCGCTCTGGCGCTCAGCCAGGATCAGGAATGGAGCAATCTGCCCTTCCGCGGCGAGCCGCAGGCCTTCGGCATTGGTCGAATCGATGGTGTCGTGGATAAAAACAGGCCACTGCTCGCCTTCGGTAAACTCGGCAATCGCTTGTGCATCGAGCAAAGCCAGTGGCGCCGATAGCTGATAGCCGCGCCCACGAACCTTGTGAATAGTGAGGTTCAGTTCGCTCTCCAGGTGCTGCAGCTGCTTCCAAACAGCGCTGCGACTTACCCCGAGGGCGGCCCCCAGAGCTTCTCCGGAATGGAACCGTCCATCCTTGAGGAGATTCAACAACTTCAGCATGCCAGTCTCGACTTGGAATAAGGCAGGCATGATAGCTATGGGCTGTTGGCTTGCATAGGAAAAGGGCCTGCCGGCAGGATGGAGGCCACCCCCCGCAGCCCCCCCCCTCGAAGACCGCGCCGCACTTGAGGGCTTTAACCGCGAAGCAGACAGCGCGGTGGATGGCACCGGCTTTGCCGGTGTTCGCGGGTGAACCCACTCCCACAGAGAAGGGTTGTGCAGGCCTGTGGCTTCCGGGCCACAAAGACAAAACCCCTACCTGCATGCGCAGATAGGGGTTTTGCGAAATGAATCTTGACGATGACCTACTCTCACATGGGGAAACCCCACACTACCATCGGCGATGCATCGTTTCACTGCTGAGTTCGG
>NZ_JAFGYI010000003.1:0-58197 GCF_017490905.1 Pseudomonas sp. 32_A
CCTGTGGGAGCTGGCTTGCCGGCGATAGGGCCCGCACAGGCTGCCAAAAATTCAGCTCTGCTGCAGGTGCCCATACAACTTGGCATACAACCCACCCTCGGCAATCAGCTGCTGATGGTCGCCATCCTCGGCCACGTGCCCGCCGTCGAACACCAGCACCCGGTCGGCCTGCTTCACCGCCGACAGGCGGTGGGCGATGATCAGTGTGGTGCGGCCACTGAGGAAGCGCGCCAGGGCCTGGTGCAGGTTGTATTCGGTGGCAGCATCCAGCGCCGAGGTGGCTTCGTCGAGGATCACCACCTTGGGTTCGGCCAGCACCATGCGGGCAATGGCCAGGCGCTGGCGCTGGCCACCGGACAAGCGCACGCCGGAGCGCCCCACCACACTATCCAGACCCTGCGGCAAGGCGGCGATGGTGGCATCCAGCTGGGCGATACGCAGCGCCTGCCAGCAGGCCTCGTCGCTGCAGTCACGGCCCATGGTCAGGTTGGCGCGCACGGTGTCGTTGAACAACGAGGGGTGCTGCAACACAACCGCAACGTTTTCGCGCAGGGTCTCCAGGCCGATTTCCTGCAGGCTGGCACCGCCAAAGCGAATGGTGCCGGCCTGGGCGCTATAGAGGCCCAGCAACAGTTGCACCAGCGTGCTCTTGCCACCACCGCTGGCGCCGACGATCGCCACTTTCTCGCCCGGGGCGATGGACAGGTCGAGGTGTTCGAGCACCGGCTCGTCGGCATAGGCAAAGCGCAGGTCGCGCACTTCGATGCCCACCGTATCGCGGCCGGCGAACGGGTCGCTGGCAGCCGGGTACTGCGGCTCGTCGGCGCGTGCCAGCAGCTCGTTCAGGCGGCTCAGCGCACCACCGGCGGCGTAGTAGGCATATTGCAGGTTGAGCAGTTGCTCCACCGGGCCGATCATGAACCACAGGTAGCTGAACACCGCCAGCATCTGCCCGATCGAAAGGTCGGAGAACAGCACGGTGAGCATGGCCGCGGCGCGGAAGATATCGATGCCGAACTGGAACAGCAGGCCACTGGCGCGGCCGCTGGCATCGCTTTTCCACTGCGAGTCCACGGCGTAGTCGCGCACTTCGCGGGCGCGCAGGCCAAGGCGGCCGAGGAAGTAGCCCTGGCGGTTGCCGGCGCGGATTTCCTGAATGGCATCGAGGGTTTCCGCCAGCGCTTGGGTAAACCGCGCGGTGCTGTCGTTCTCGAGCTTTTTCAGGTGCTTGACGCGCTTGCCCAACTGCACGGTGAAGTAGATCACCAGCGGGTTGAACAGCAATATCAGCAAGGCCAGCTGCCAGTGCATCCAGACCAGGATGGCCGCCGTGCCGGTCAGGGTCAGCATGGCCACCAGGAAGCGGCTCAGGGTTTCGCCGACGAACTTGTCGAGGGTGTCCAGGTCGGTGACCAGATGGGTGGTCACCGTGCCGCTGCCCAGGCTTTCGTATTCCTTCAGCGAAATGCGCTTGAGCCGCTCGATCAGGCGAATGCGCAGGCGGTAGACGATGTCCTTGGCCAGGCCGGCGAACAGCTTGGCCTGGATCACGTTGAACGCCAGCGCGGCCAGGCGCAGGCACAGGGTCAGCAGCAACATCAGGCCGATATAGCCCGCCGCCACCTGCCAGCTGGACGGCAGCAGGTGGTTCATCCACTTCAACGCGGCATCGCCATGGCCCAGCAGTACTTCGTCCACCAGCAGCGGCAGCAGCAGCGGGATGGGCACGCTGCAGCAGGCCGCCAATACGGCGATCAGGTTGGCGGACCAGAGGTTTTTCTTGTGATGCAGGGCCAGGCGGCGGATTTCCGCCCAGCTCAGTCGATCGGCCGCAGTGTGAGGCTTGCCCGGCACCGGGTCGGGTGACCCAGGCACATCAAGCACAGGCGGCCTGCTGCAGCCAGCGGCCGAGCAAGGGTTGCAGGCGCTCCAGCGGCTGGTAGCCGTTGGTCAGCAGGGCCAGCTGGCCATTGCGTTCGGCCAGCAGGGTCGGGAAACCGGCGATGCCCAGGTCCTGGGCCCAGCTGAAATCGGCTGCAGTGGCAGCGCGGGTGTCGGCACGGGCGAAAGCCTCGGCGAACACGGCACGGTCGAAGCCTGCCTGTTCGGCCAGGTCGACCAGATGCGGCGCAACGGTCACGTCCACGCCCTGTTCGTAGAACGAACGCTGGATCAGCGCCAGCAGCGGCCAGACGCGCTCGGTGTCCAGTTCGCGGGCAGTGACCAGGGCACGGCAGGCCGGCTCGGTGTCGTAGACGAAGCCGTCGGGCATGGCCCCCTCGAAGCGGAACGGCTGGCCGGTGGCATCGGCCACTGCCTGCCAGTGTTCGAGGATGTACTTGCGGGTAGAGCTGTCCAGGGCGCTGCCGCCGGTACGCAGCCCGCCCGGCACCAGGTGGGTAGGCACGCCTGCATCACGCGCCTGGGCGATCAGGGCCGCGGCCACGGGTGCGAAACCCCAGCACCAGGAGCACATCGGGTCCATCACATAGATCAGGCGTGCAGACATGCATCAAGCCTCGGCTTTGTAGTTGTAACCGATCGGGTGCGGCAGGTTGCGGGCCTTGGCCAGCTCGATCTGCTTCTGCCGGTCGATGGCGCTGCGCCGGGTCTTCTCGCTCAGGCTGTCCCAGCAATGCGGGCAGCTGACCCCTGGCGAATAGTGCTCGGACGCGCGCTCCTCTGCATTGATCGGGTGGCGGCAGGCGTGGCACTGGTCGTACTCGCCTTCGCTCAGGTCATGGCGCACCGTGACGCGGTTGTCGAAGACGAAGCAGTCGCCGTCCCACAGGCTTTCTTCCTGAGGCACTTCCTCGAAGTACTTCAGGATGCCGCCCTTAAGATGATAGACCGCCTCGAAGCCTTCACCGAGCATGTAGCTGGAGGCTTTTTCGCAACGAATGCCGCCGGTGCAGAACATGGCAACCTTCTTGTGCTTGCTCGGGTCGAAGTTGGCCTTGATGTAGTCGGGGAACTCGCGGAAGGTTTCGGTCTTCGGGTCGATGGCGCCCTTGAAGGTGCCGATGGCCACTTCGTAGTCGTTGCGGGTGTCGATCAGCAGCACTTCCGGGTCGCTGATCAGCGCGTTCCAGTCCTTGGGCTCGACGTAGGTACCGACCGCCTGGTTCGGGTCCACGCCCGGCACGCCGAGGGTGACGATCTCTTTCTTGAGCTTGACCTTGGTGCGGTAGAACGGCTGTTCGTCGCAGTACGATTCCTTGTGGTCGACATCGGCCAGGCGCGGGTCGTTGCGCAGCCAGGCCAGCAGGCCGTCGATGCCTTCGCGGGTGGCCGACACGGTGCCGTTGATGCCCTCGTGGGCCAGCAGCAGGGTGCCTTTGACGTTGTTGTCGAGCATGGCCTTGAGCAGCGGTTCGCGCAGCTCGACGTAGTCTTCCAGGGTGACGAACTTGTACAGCGCCGCGACGACGATGGGTTGGGACATGAAGCAGGTTCTCCAGGTGGTTGCCCTCGTAAGGGGCGGACCGGGTTTGACAGGTGTAGAAAAAGCTTGGGGGCGCTTTGCGCCCCTTTCGCGACACAAGGCCGCTCCTACAAGGGAATGCACAACCCGATGGCTGTTGCGGTCCCCTGTAGGAGCGGCCTTGTGTCGCGAAAGGGCCGCAAAGCGGCCCCCGGATCTTGCAGGATTCTACCAGAACAACAGCAAGGTTTCAGTGCCCGCCGCCCGCGCACACAGGCGAGGCCGGTGCAACGCCGACCTTGGCCCACTCTTCGGCGGTGTAGGTGTGGATGGCCAGGGCATGGATCTCGCCCATCAGCTCACCCATGGTGGCGTACACCTTCTGGTGGCGCTTGACGCTGTTCAACCCGGCAAACTGCTCGCTGACGATCACTGCCTTGTAGTGGGTCTCCTGACCACGACTGTGCATGTGGCTTTCGTTGAGCACTTGCAGGTGTTGCGGCGCCAGGGCAGCCAGCTGCTGTTCGATACGCTGTTGCATGGTCATCGCGGCGTACTCACTTCTTTGCCGGGGCAGCGGCCTTGCCAGCGTTCGGGTCCAGTTCCTTGGTCATGTCGTCCAGCAGCTTGTTCACCACCGGTACCGCTGGCTCCAGGCTCTGCTGGGTCAGCTGGGCCGACTGCTGGGTGACCTTGGGCATTTCGCGCAGCACTTTCTTGCCCAGCGGCGATTCGTAGAACTTGACCAGGTCCTTGAGCTCCTGCTCGGTGAAGGTCTGGGTGTACAGGTCGACCATCTTCGGCTTCAGCTTGTTCCAACCGATGGCGTTGTCCAGCGCGGCGTTGGCCTTGGCCTGGTAGCTTTCCAGCACCGGCTGCTTGGCGGCCGGGGCCTTGGTCTGGGCGAAACGCTGGGCGAACATCTGCTGGACCTGCATGTACACCGGGGTGCCCAGCTTGTCGGCGTTGGCCAGGGTCAGGAATTTCTCGGCAGCAGCGTTGTGGCTGGCGGTGGCAGCGAGTACCTGGCCGCTGGCGCAAGCCAGGGCAACGGCGGCACAAAGGACACGGAGACGGGTCATTGCATTTCCTTCGGAAGAGAGGGAGGCGGGTACCTCAGAGTAGAGCATTCTGCGCCGTGGTGGCCATGTGCTCAAGTGGCACGACGAGCGATGGAACCGCTCGGTCGAATCAGGGCCTAAACTGCGATTTCGAACTACACAGGAGTGAGTACAGAATGAGCCGTATCGAGACAGACAGCCTGGGCCCGGTCGAAGTTCCTGAGGACGCCTACTGGGGTGCGCAGACCCAGCGTTCGCTGATCAACTTCGCCATTGGCAAGGAACGCATGCCCATCGCGGTGCTGCACGCCCTGGCGCTGATCAAGAAGGCCGCGGCACGCGTCAACGACCGTAACGGTGACTTGCCAGCCGACATCGCCCGGCTGATCGAACAGGCCGCCGACGAAGTGCTGGACGGCCAGCATGACGACCAGTTCCCGCTGGTGGTCTGGCAGACCGGCAGCGGCACCCAGAGCAACATGAACGTCAACGAAGTGATCGCCGGCCGGGCCAACGAATTGGCCGGCAAGGGCCGTGGCGGCAAGGCGCCAGTGCACCCCAACGACCACGTCAACCGCTCGCAGAGTTCCAACGACTGCTTCCCTACCGCCATGCACATCGCTGCGGCGCATGCGGTGCACGACAAGTTGCTGCCGGCCATCGCAGAGCTTTCCTCGGGGCTGGCCGAGCTGTCGGCACGCCACCACACGCTGGTGAAGACCGGCCGCACGCACATGATGGACGCCACGCCGATCACCTTCGGCCAGGAAGTGTCGGCCTTCGTCGCCCAGCTCGACTATGCCCAGCGCGCCATCCGCGCCACCCTGCCGGCGGTATGCGAACTGGCCCAGGGCGGCACTGCCGTGGGTACCGGGCTCAACGCCCCGCATGGTTTTGCCGAAGCCATCGCCGCCGAACTGGCGGCGCTGTCCGGCCTGCCATTCGTCACTGCGCCGAACAAGTTCGCTGCCCTTGCCGGCCACGAGCCCCTGACCAGCCTGGCCGGCGCGCTGAAGACCCTGGCCGTGGCCCTGATGAAAATCGCCAACGACCTGCGCCTGCTGGGTTCCGGCCCGCGCGCCGGGCTGGCCGAGGTACGCCTGCCGGCCAACGAGCCGGGTAGCTCGATCATGCCCGGCAAGGTCAACCCGACCCAGTGCGAAGCGCTGTCGATGCTGGCCTGCCAGGTGCTGGGCAACGACGCGGCAATCGGCTTTGCCGCCAGCCAGGGGCATTTGCAGCTGAACGTGTTCAAGCCGGTGATCATCCACAACCTGCTGCAGTCGATCGAATTGCTGGCTGACGGCTGCCGCAACTTCCAGCAGCACTGCGTGGCGGGCATCGAGCCGGATGCCGAGCAGATGGCGGCGCACCTGGAGCGGGGGCTGATGCTGGTAACGGCGCTGAACCCGCATATTGGCTATGACAAGGCGGCGGAAATTGCCAAGAAGGCCTATGGCGAAGGCAAGACCTTGCGCGAGGCGGCACTGGAGTTGAAGTACCTGACCAATGAGCAGTTCGACCAGTGGGTGAGGCCGGAGAACATGCTGGCGCCGGGTGGCAAGAGCTGAGTCGTGCACTGCCTTTACCGGCCCTTTCGCGGGTGAACCCGCTCCCACAGGATTACCACCAGGCTGAATATTGTGGGATCCCTGTGGGAGCGGGTTCACCCGCGAAGAGGCCGGTACAGGCGATCAATGAACCTGGGCCAGCCGCGCCCTGCGCGCCCGCCACCCGGCCACCAGCGAAGGCCCCAGCGCCACCACCGCCGAGCCCAGCACCACGGTTACCGCCCCCACATAGCCCAGCGCATTGATGTCCTCGGCCTGCACATACTCAGGCCACACCAATGCCGCCAGCGCCACCGCGACGAAGGTCACCAGCGGGGTCAGCGCCAGCGTGGCACTCACCCGCGATGCTTCCCAGTGCGCCAGCGCCTCGGCGAACGCGCCGTAGGCCACCAGGGTATTCAGGCAACAGGCCAGCAACAGCCAACCTTGCACCGGGCTCAGCTGCAACGCCTCCAACGGGTGCACCCAGGGCGTCAGCAGCGCGGCGCAGCTGAGGTAGATCACCATCATTACCTGCTGCGAATTCCACACGGTCAGCAGCTGCTTCTGGCTGAGCGCATAAAACACCCAGATGCTGGTGGCCAGCAGAATGGTCAGCACGCCGGTGGTATAGGTGCCGAGCGAGGTCAGCAGCTCTTCCAGACGCTGGTTGAAAAACAGCCCGAACCCCGCCAGCAGGATCAGCAGGCCCACGCCCTGCCCCAGGCTGAAACGCTCGCGGAACACGAACACGCTGGCCACCAGCAACAGCACCGGGCCGATCTGCACGACCAGTTGCGCGGTGCCCGGGCTAAGCAGGTTCAGGCCGATCAGGTACAGCACGTAGTTGCCCATCAGGCCGAGCACGGCCACAGCCACCAGGCCCTTGCCCCTGGGCGCCAGTTTGCCGAAGGAAGGCAACCTGCGCTTGGCGGCCAGCCAGGCAAACAGCAGCCCGCCGGAGACCAGCAGGCGGTACCACGTGACGGTGACCGGGTCGACCACTTGCAGCACCTGCTTGAGCTTGATCGGCAGGATGCCCCAGAGCAGCGCAGTCAGAAGTGCCAGGAACAGGCCATAGCCCCAGCGGCCGGTAATGGTGTGCATAAAATCCTCGATCAAGCCCGTGGTGGGGGTGGTTGAATTCTACGGGCTTGGAGGGCGGGGACGGTGGAGAGTGCCGAGAAAAGAATTCATCAGGTCATTCTTCTGGGGCATGGCTTGGTGGGTGGGTTGGCTGTTCTGGCCTCTTCGCGGGTAAACCCGCTCCCACAGGGACCCCACAAGATTCAGAGTGCATGTGAATCCTGTGGGAGCGGGTTTACCCGCGAAGAGGCCGGCACAGGCAACCAGGAACTTCGATTATTTCTTGTCCTTGGCAAACGCCGCCTCAAGCGCCTGGTTGATGGTGCGCAACACCTTCACCCGCGCCCAGCGCTTGTCGTTGGCCTCCACCAGCGTCCACGGCGCAATCTCGGTGCTGGTGCGGTCGACCATGTCACCCACCGCCTGGACATAGTCGTCCCACTTGTCGCGGTTGCGCCAGTCATCCTCGGTGATCTTGTAGCGCTTGAACGGAATCTGCTCGCGCTCTTCGAAACGCTCCAGCTGGGTCTGCTGGTCGATCGCCAGCCAGAACTTGACCACCACCGTGCCGGCGTTCACCAGCTGTTCCTCGAAATCGTTGATCTCGCTGTAGGCGCGCATCCAGTCGGCCGGGCTGCAGAAACCTTCCACCCGCTCCACCAGCACCCGTCCATACCAGGAACGGTCGAAGATGGTGAACTTGCCACGCGCCGGAATGTGCCGCCAGAACCGCCACAGGTATGGCTGCGCGCGTTCTTCTTCCGTGGGTGCGGCAATCGGCACGATACGGTACTGGCGGGGGTCCAGCGCGGCGGCCACGCGGCGGATGGCACCGCCCTTGCCGGCAGCGTCATTGCCTTCGAACACCGCCACCAGGGCATGCCGACGCATGCGCTTGTCGCGCAGCAGGCCGGCCAGGCGGGCTTGCTCGGTGACCAGTTGCTCCTGGTAGTCGGACTTGTCCAGGCGCAAGGTCATGTCCAGCGCGCCAAGCAGGCTGAGCTGGTCGATGCTGCGGCCCAGCGGGGCGACGTTGCCCCGGTGTTTGCCCTTGGGGCTGTTATCCAGTGCTGCCAGCAGGCTTTCCAGCAGGATGCGCCCTACCGCCAGGCTGCGGTAGTTCGGGTCGACGCCCTCGATGACATGCCACGGCGCGTAGTCGCGGCTGGTGCGGCGCAGCACTCGCTCACCAAAGCGCACGAAACGGTCGTAGGTTTCCGACTGCTGCCAGTCCAGCGGGCTGATCTTCCAACTGTGCAGCGGGTCGTCCTTGAGCGACTTCAGCCGCGCCTTCATCTGCTTCTTGGACAGGTGGAACCAGAACTTGATGATCAGCGCACCTTCATCGCACAGCATCTCCTCCAGCCGTTCGGCGCCGGTGATGGCCTGGTCGAGCACGGCATCCTTGAACACCCCATGCACCCGCCCCTGCAGCATCTGGCTGTACCAGTTGCCGAAGAACACGCCCATCCGCCCCTTCGGTGGCAGGGCCCGCCAGTAGCGCCACGCCGGCGGGCGGGCCAGCTCTTCGTCGGTCTGCTGGTCGAAGGTGAGCACATCGATCATGCGCGGGTCCATCCACTCGTTAAGCAGCTTGACCGTCTCGCCCTTGCCGGCGCCCTCGATGCCGTTGATCAGCACGATCACCGGGAAGCGCGCCTGCTGCTTGAGTTCGTACTGGGCTTCGAGCAGGGCCTCGCGCAAAGCGGGTACCTCGGCGTCGTAAGCCTCCTTGTCGATGCTGTGGCCGATTTCTGCGGATTCGAACATGCACTGGCTCCTTCAATGGATAAGCAAGACTAGCGGATTTGAAGGCTTGTGCAGTACCTGTGGGAGCGGGCGTGCCCGCGAAGCGGCCGGCACAGCCTGCGCAAACCTCCCGGATGGCATAAAATCCGCCCATCCGCTGCAACCGAGCCAACCATGTCCACCCTCCTCCAGCACGCCCAGATCGACTGGGACGACCAGGGCCGCCCCCATTCGCGGCAATACGACGACGTCTATTTCGCGGTCAACGAAGGCATCGAAGAAACCAAGCACGTGTTTCTTGGGCAAACCCGCCTGGCCGAGCGCCTTGCCAACCTCGCCCCGCACGCCTGCCTGGTGATCGGCGAAACCGGGTTCGGCACCGGCATGAACTTCTACTGCGCCTGGCAACTGTTCGAGCAACACGCCCACGCCGAGGCCCGCCTGCACTTCGTCAGCGTCGAAAAGTACCCCCTCGGTCGCGACGACATGGCCCGCGCCATGCGCCTGTGGCCGGAACTGGCGGCCTACAGCCAGCCCCTGCTGGAGCAGTACGTGGCAGTGCACCCGGGCTTCCAGCAGTTCACCTTCGACAACGGCAGGGTCACCCTCACCCTGCTGATAGGCGACGCACTGGAACAGTTGCCGCAACTCGATGCGCAGATCGACGTGTGGTTCCTCGACGGCTTCGCCCCGGCCAAGAACCCCGACATGTGGACCCCGGAGCTGTTCGCGCAGCTTGCACGGCTGTCACACCCGGGCACGGTGCTAGGCACCTTCACCACCACCGGCTGGGTACGCCGCAGCCTGGTCGACGCCGGCTTCGCCATGAAGAAGGTGCCGGGCATCGGCAAGAAATGGGAAGTGATGAGCGGCGCCTACGTCGGCCCTGTGCCCAGCCCCGGCGCGCCATGGTACGCGCGCCCTGCTGCCGCAGCGGGGCCGCGTGAAGCACTGGTGATTGGCGCCGGGCTCGCCGGCAGCACAACCGCCGCCAGCCTGGCCCGGCGTGGCTGGCAGGTTACCGTGCTGGAACGTCACCACACCCCGGCTCAGGAAGCTTCGGGTAACCCGCAAGGGGTGCTGTACCTGAAGCTGTCTGCCCACGGCACGGCGCTGTCGCAGATGATCCTGGCCGGTTTCGGCTACACCCGGCGCCAGCTGCAGCGCCTGCAACGTGGCCGCGACTGGGATGCCTGCGGCGTGCTGCAACTGGCCTTCGACAGCAAGGAAGCCGAACGCCAGGGCAAACTGGCTGGCGCCTTCGAACCCGGTCTTCTGCACTCGCTGGAACGTGCTGAGGCCGAAGCCATCGCCGGGGTGGCCTTGCCGGCTGGTGGGCTGTTCTATCCCGAAGGTGGCTGGGTACACCCACCAGCGCTGTGCCAGCAGCAGTTGCAGCACCCGGGTATCAACCTGCTGACGCACCAGGAAGTGCTCGAGCTGCGCAAGGTAGACGGGCAGTGGCAAGCCTGGGCTGGCGAACAGCTGCTGGCCAGCGCGCGGGTGGTGGTGCTGGCCGGCGCCGCCGACGTACTGCGCTTCGAGCCATGCGCGCAGCTGCCGCTCAAGCGCATCCGCGGGCAGATCACCCGCCTGCCGGCCACCGCCAGCAGCCGCGCGCTGCGCACCGTGGTGTGTGCGGAAGGCTATGTGGCGCCGCCGCGTGGGGATGAACATACCTTGGGGGCGAGCTTCGACTTCCACGCCACAGACCTTGCGCCGACAGTGGCCGAGCACCAGGGCAACCTGGCATTGCTGGACGAGATTTCGCTCGACCTGGCCCGGCGCCTGGGCACCGCCGAGCTGGACCCCGGGCAATTGCAGGGGCGTGCGGCGTTCCGTTGCACCAGCCCGGACTACCTGCCGATCGTCGGGCCGATGGCGGATGCGCAGGCGTTCGCCCAGGCCTATGCAGTGCTGGGCCGGGATGCGCGGCAGGTGCCGGATGTGGCCTGCCCCTGGCTGGATGGGTTGTATGTGAACAGTGGGCATGGCTCGCGCGGGTTGATCACCGCGCCATTGAGTGGCGAGCTGGTGGCGGCGTGGGTGTGCGGGGAGCCGCTGCCGGTGCCACGGGCGGTGGCGGAGGCCTGTCATCCGAACCGGTTTGCCTTGCGCAGGTTGATTCGAGGCAAGTGATCGGGCCGGGGGCATGGCGTTGGATTTGTTGTGGCTTGAGACCGAGCGCCGCCCGCGCGGCGCTTCGCGGGACAAGCCCGCTCCCACATTTGTTGCAACGTGGCCATGCCTGTGAGAGAGGCGTTGCCCGCTTTGGTGGAGAGTTTGAGACTGGCAAGGCGGCGGTAGCGCCAGCCGGGAAATCGCGTCAAGGCAACAAGACTGACAACCATGGCCTGACAGGTTCGGCACGTTGCAACAAATGTGGGAGCGGGCTTGTCCCGCGAAGCGCCGCGCGGGCGGCGCTCGATGTCCGCAACACCACAATACCCAAGACAGGCACCTGCCGGCCCCACCCCATATAACAGATCGGTCTAAAACTCTCGCAAAGCACATGGGTCAGTTCCTTAAGGTGCCCTAATCCGGGGCACCCCCTCCCCAACGGAAAAACCGGTAAGGACCTATGTGCGGATTAGCAGGAGAGTTGCGTTTCACCCCCATCGACCAAGCCCCTCGCCCAGCCGACCTGGCTGCGGTAGAGCGCATAACCCATCACCTGGCGCCCCGCGGCCCGGATGCCTGGGGCTTCCATAGCCAAGGCCCGATCGCCCTCGGCCACCGGCGCCTGAAAATCATGGACCTGTCCGACGGCTCTGCCCAGCCGATGGTCGACAACACCCTGGGCCTGTCGCTGGCTTTCAACGGCGCCATCTACAACTTCCCCGAACTGCGCCAGGAGCTGCAAGCCCTGGGCTACAGCTTCTGGTCCGACGGCGACACCGAGGTGCTGCTCAAGGGTTACCACGCCTGGGGCGCGGCCTTGCTGCCCAAGCTCAATGGCATGTTCGCCCTGGCCATCTGGGAGCGCGACAACCAGCGCCTGTTCCTCGCCCGCGACCGCCTGGGCGTCAAACCCTTGTACCTGTCGCGCAACGGCGAGCGCCTGCGCTTCGCCTCGACCCTGCCAGCGCTGCTCAAGGGTGGTGACATCGACCCGATGCTCGACCCCGTGGCACTCAACCACTACCTGAATTTCCACGCCGTGGTGCCGGCACCACGCACCCTGCTGGCCAACGTGCAAAAGCTGGAACCCGGTACCTGGATGCGCATCGACCGCCATGGCGAAGTGGAACGCCAGACCTGGTGGCAGCTGCACTACGGCGCCAACCCCGACGAACGGGAACTGGACCTGGAAGGCTGGACCACCCGCGTGCTCGACGCCACCCGCGACGCCGTGGCCATTCGCCAACGGGCAGCGGTGGACGTGGGTGTGCTGCTGTCTGGCGGGGTCGATTCCAGCCTGCTGGTCGGCCTGCTGCGCGAAGTGGGCGTGGACGACCTGTCGACCTTCTCCATCGGTTTCGAGGATGCCGGCGGCGAACGCGGCGACGAGTTCCAGTACTCCGACCTGATCGCCAGGCACTACGGCACCCGTCACCACCAGCTGCGCATCGCCGAGCACGAGATCATCGAGCAGTTGCCAGCGGCCTTCCGCGCCATGAGCGAGCCGATGGTCAGCCACGACTGCATCGCCTTCTACCTGCTGTCGCGGGAAGTGGCCAAGCACTGCAAGGGCGTGCAAAGCGGCCAGGGCGCCGACGAGCTGTTCGCCGGCTACCACTGGTACCCGCAGGTAAACGGCGCCGAAGATGCCTTTGCCGCCTACCGCGATGCCTTCTTCGATCGCAGCCACGCCGAGTACCGCGACACCGTGCAGGCACCTTGGCTGCTGGAAAGCGACGCGGCCGGCGACTTCGTCCGTGAACATTTCGCCCGCCCCGGTGCCCCCGATGCGGTAGACAAGGCGCTGCGCCTGGACAGCACGGTAATGCTGGTCGACGACCCGGTCAAACGGGTCGACAACATGACCATGGCCTGGGGCCTGGAGGCGCGCACGCCATTCCTCGACTACCGGCTGGTGGAGCTGTCGGCGCGCATTCCGGCACGCTTCAAGCTGCCCGACGGCGGCAAGCAGGTGCTCAAGCAGGCGGCGCGGCGGGTGATCCCGCACGAGGTGATCGACCGCAAGAAGGGCTACTTCCCGGTGCCGGGCCTGAAGCACCTGGAAGGCGCCACCCTCGGCTGGGTACGTGAGCTGCTGACCGACCCCAGCCAGGACCGCGGGCTGTTCAACCCGGCCATGCTCGACCGCCTGCTGAGCAACCCGCACGGCCAGCTGACGCCGCTACGTGGTTCCAAGCTGTGGCAGCTGGCGGCACTGAACCTGTGGCTGAGCGAACAAGGAATCTGACCGATGAAAGCCCACGAAATCGCTTACGGTCAGCGCCTGCTGCGCGGCCAGGCGCCGTCCTACGAGCGCCTGCAGGCGCGCCTGGCCGGCGATGGCAGCCAGCCCCACGACCAGCCACGCGCCGTGCATTGCGGCTGGGGCCGGTTGCTGATCGGCCACACCTACCCCAACCCGGCCGACCTGGCCGCCGACCTGCTGGAAGAGCGCCCCGGCGAGCGCGATATCGCCCTGTACGTGGCCGCGCCGCAGCAGCTGCTGGCCCAGGCCCCGCAGCAACTGTTCCTCGACCCCTCCGACACCCTGCGCCTGTGGTTCACCGACTACCGCCCGGCGCAGCGGGTGTTCCGCGGCTTCCGCGTGCGCCGGGCGCAGAACCCGGGCGACTGGCAGGCAATCAACACCCTGTACCAGGCGCGCGGCATGCTGCCGGTCGACGCCGAGCTGCTCACGCCTCTGCACCTGGGCGGCCCGGTGTACTGGCTGGCCGAGGACGAAGACACCGGCGCGGTGATCGGCAGCGTCATGGGCCTGAACCACGCCAAGGCATTCGACGACCCCGAACACGGCAGCAGCCTGTGGTGCCTGGCGGTAGACCCGCAATGCACCCGTCCCGGCGTGGGTGAAGTGCTGGTGCGCCACCTGATCGAACACTTCATGAGCCGTGGCCTGGCCTACCTGGACCTGTCGGTGCTGCACGATAACCGCCAGGCCAAGCGCCTGTACCAGAAGCTGGGTTTTCGCAACCTGCCGACCTTCGCGGTCAAGCGCAAGAACGGCATCAACGAACAATTGTTCCTGGGGCCTGGGCCTCAAGCCGACCTCAACCCGTATGCACGCATCATCGTCGACGAAGCGCTGCGCCGAGGCATCGAGGTACAGGTGGACGATGCCGCCGGCGGCCTTTTCACCCTCAGCCTGGGCGGGCGCCGCATTCGCTGCCGTGAGTCGCTCAGCGACCTGACCAGCGCCGTGACCATGACCCTGTGCCAGGACAAGCGCCTGACCCAGCATGCCCTGCACAACGCCGGGCTGCTGGTGCCGGCGCAGCAGCTGGCCGGCAATGCCGACGACAACCTGGCGTTTCTCGACGAGCATGGCGCGGTGGTGGTCAAGCCGGTCGATGGTGAGCAAGGCCAGGGCGTGGCGGTGAACCTCACCTGCATCGACGACATTACCCGCGCCGTGGCGCATGCCCGCCAGTTCGACAGCCGCGTGTTGCTGGAAAGCTTCCATGCCGGGCATGACCTGCGCATCGTGGTAATCGGCTACGAAGTGGTCGCGGCAGCCATTCGTCACCCGGCGCAGGTGCTGGGCGATGGCAAGCACAGTATCCGCCAGCTGATCGATGCCCAAAGCCGTCGTCGCCAGGCGGCAACCGGTGGCGAAAGCCGCATTCCGCTGGACGACGAAACCGAGCGCACCCTGCGCGCGGCGGGCTTTGGTTATGAGGATGTGTTGCCCGCCGGCCAGCGCCTGGCCGTGCGGCGCACCGCCAACCTGCATACCGGCGGCACTCTGGAGGACGTGACCGAGCGCCTGCACCCGGTGCTGGCCGACGCCGCCGTGCGCGCTGCACGGGCGCTGGAGATCCCGGTGGTGGGGCTGGACTTCATGGTGCGTGATGCCGGGCAACCGGAGTACGTGATCATCGAGGCCAACGAGCGTGCCGGGTTGGCCAACCATGAACCGCAGCCGACCGCCGAGCGTTTTATCGACCTGCTGTTTCCGCATAGCCGGCCTTTGGCATAACCGCTGCTGGCCTCTTCGCGGGTAAACCCGCTCCCACAGAGACCCCACAAGTATCGAGGGCTGTGGTGGACCTGTGGGAGCGGGTTTACCCGCGAAGAAGCCGGCATAGGAGTAAAGGAGTCCCCCAACCATGTCCGACCGACATCCCGAACCCGATCTCGACTACCTCAAGCGCGTACTGCTGGAGATGCTCGCCATCCCCAGCCCCACCGGTTTCACCGACACCATCGTGCGCTACGTGGCCGAACGCCTGGACGAGCTGGGCATTCCCTTCGAGCTGACCCGCCGCGGCACCATCCGCGCCACCCTCAAGGGCCGGCAGACCTCACCCGACCGCGCCGTGTCCGCCCACCTGGACACCATTGGCGCCAGCGTGCGCCAGTTGCAGGACAATGGCCGCCTGGCCCTGGCGCCGGTCGGTTGTTGGTCCAGCCGCTTCGCCGAAGGCAGCCGGGTAAGCGTGTTCACCGACACTGGCGTATACCGGGGTAGCGTGCTGCCGCTGATGGCCAGCGGGCATGCCTTCAACACCGCCATCGACCAGATGCCGATCAGCTGGGAGCACGTCGAGGTACGCCTGGACGCCTACTGCGCCACCCGCGCCGACTGCGAGGCGCTGGGTGTGAGCATTGGTGATTTCGTTGCCTTCGACCCGTTGCCCGAATTCACCGAAAGCGGCCACATCAGCGCCCGCCACCTGGACGACAAGGCAGGTGTGGCAGCGCTGCTGGCGGCGCTGAAAGCCGTGGTGGAAAGCGGCCGCCAACCGTTGATCGACTGCCACCCACTGTTCACCATCACCGAAGAGACCGGCTCGGGGGCGGCTGGTGCCTTGCCCTGGGATGTCAGCGAGTTCGTCGGCATCGACATTGCCCCGGTGGCGCCCGGGCAGGCTTCCAGCGAGCATGCTGTGAGCGTGGCCATGCAGGACTCGTCGGGGCCTTACGACTACCACCTGTCCCGGCACCTGCTGAAACTGGCCGGCGACCACGACCTGCCGGTGCGGCGCGATCTGTTCCGCTACTACTTCAGCGATGCCCATTCGGCAGTGACGGCGGGGCACGATATTCGTACCGCGCTGGTGGCCTTTGGTTGCGATGCCACCCATGGCTACGAGCGAACACACATCGACAGCCTGGCGGCATTAAGCCGGTTGTTGTCGGCATACCTGCTGAGCCCACCGGTGTTTGCCAGTGATTCGCAGCCGGCCAATGCGTCGTTGGAGCGCTTCAGCCACCAGCTGGAGCATGATGCGCAGATGGAGAGCGATACGCGGGTGCCGGCGGTGGATAGCCTGGTTGGCAACAAGGGCTGAGGCCCTGGGGGCCGCAACGCGGCCCCAAAATCCCGAATGTTTCGCGTAGCATGCCCCCACCGACACCCTAGGCAACGCCCACCATGCTGATCCCCTACGACCAACTGCAAGCCGAAACCCTGACCCGCCTGATCGAGGACTTCGTCACCCGCGACGGTACCGACAACGGCGACGACACCCCGCTGGAAACCCGTGTGCTGCGGGTGCGCCAGGCACTGGCCAAGGGCCAGGCGTTCATCCTGTTCGATCTCGAAAGCCAGCAGTGCCAGTTGCTGGCCAAGCATGACGTGCCCCGGGAGTTGCTCGAATAGCAGGTCTGGCCTCATCGCCGGCAAGCCGGGCTCCCACAGGAATACCGCAGGCCTGATCCTTGCGCGGCCCCTGTGGGAGCGGGCGAGCCCGCGAAGAGGCCGGCACAGGCAACATCAGATTCCACGGGCTTTATCTTTCTGCCCCTCCTTGATGCGCTTGTACACCTCGGCCCGATGCACCGGCACCTGCCGTGGTGCATCCACGCCAAAGCGCACCACCCCGTCCCGCGTCTCCACGACCATGATCCGAATGTCATCGCCAATCACGATGATCTCTCCTACTTCGCGCCCTATTACCAGCATGCTCCAATCCTCCAGCGTGAGGGAAAACCGGAGCCTGCCCTGATGGCATACGGCTACTCAATAGTTCTGCCGCGATTCAGAAAGACCCTACATTTCCAGGTAACTTTACTTACAGACGAATCATCGCGACTGGGCCTTGGCCCGCATTTTTACCGCCATTTCGGCCATTTCGTCATACAGCCGCTCAGGGGCCTGACGCTTCAGTTGCCAGGCCTGGCGCCCAGCCTCATGGGGCAGGATCAGGAACTCGCCAGCCGCGACCTGGTGGTGGATGTGCTCGGCGATGTCCGCCGCATTGATTGGCGAGCCTTCAAGCAGTTTGCCAACCTGGGCTTTCATCGCCGGGTTCGGCCCACGGAAAGAGTCCAGCAGGTTGGTCTGGAAGAACGACGGGCACACCACGTGCACCGCCACCTCCAGTTGGCGTAGCTCGACCAGCAGGCTTTCCGACAGGGCCAGCACGCCGGCCTTGGCCACGTTGTAGTTGCTCATGCCCGGGCCCTGCATCAGCGCGGCCATCGAGGCGATGTTGATGATTCGCCCCTTGCTGCGCTCCAGCAGCGGCAGGAAGGCCTTGCAGCCCTTGACCACGCCCATCAGGTTGACCGCGATCTGCCAGTCCCAGTCTTCAAGCGACAGCTCGGCAAAGAAGCCGCCCGAGGCGACGCCAGCATTGTTGACGATCACGTCGATGCCACCGAACTGCTCGGTGCAGGCCTGCGCCAGGGCGGTGAGCTGGCTGTAGTCGCGCACGTCGCAACGCTGGACAAAGCCCTCGCCACCGGCTGCGCGGGCCAGCTCCAGGGTTTCGCGCAGGCCGGCTTCGTTGACATCGGCCAGCGCCAGGCGCCAACCCTCACGTGCCCAGCGCAGGGCGATCTCGCGACCGAGGCCGGACCCGGCGCCGGTGATCATGATGCGGTTTTGCATGGTGGCTGGCCTTGTTCTGATGGGTTGTGCAGCGAGTCTAATCAAGGCTTGGGGGGCTGGCAGGGTTCATCAGGGTAGTGAATGGACGGGCATGACTGCGTGGTTGGCCTGTGCCGGCCTCTTCGCGGGTAAACCCGCTCCCACAAGATCACCACAGGCCTGAAGGTTGCGCTGTTCTTGTGGGAGCGGGTTTACCCGCGAAGAGGCCGGCACGGCGCTACACAAATGGAATCTTTCACAAACTCCGGCAGTCCTTATTTACAAGAGGCCAGCAGTCCGAGGCCCTTGACCCTCAACCACGCAAGGACTCCGTCATGACCACGATTCTCATCATCATCCTGATCCTTCTGCTGATTGGTGGCTTACCGGTCTTCCCGCACTCGCGCAGCTGGGGCTATGGCCCGTCCGGCATCATCGGCGTGGTGCTGGTAATTCTGCTGGTGTTGTTGCTACTAGGCATGATCTAGCGGCAAAAACACAAAAAAACCGCGCCGAAGCGCGGTTTTTTTATTGCCTGAAGGATCAGTGCGAAACAGCACCCGAAGCACCCAGGCCAGTCTGCGAACGCACGAACTGCGGGAAGAACAGCGCACGTTCGTCTTCGGCAGCCTTGGACTTGTCGGTGACCGAGAAGAACCAGATGCTGACGAAGGCAATGGCCATGGAGAACAGTGCCGGATACTCGTACGGGTAGATCGGCTTCTCGTGGCCGAGGATCTGTACCCAGATGGTAGGGCCGAGAACCATCAGCGTCACCGCGCTCACCAGGCCCAACCAGCCGCCGATCATGGCGCCGCGGGTGGTCAGCTTCTTCCAGTACATCGAGAGCAGCAGTACCGGGAAGTTGCAGCTTGCCGCAATGGAGAACGCCAGGCCGACCATGAAGGCGATGTTCTGCTTCTCGAACAGGATGCCCAGGCCGATCGCCAGTACGCCCAGGGCGACGGTGGTGATCTTCGATACGCGGATCTCGTCCTTGTCGTTGGCCTTGCCCTTGCGCCATACGCTGGCATACAGGTCGTGGGACACTGCCGAAGCACCGGCCAGGGTCAGGCCGGCGACCACTGCCAGGATGGTGGCGAAGGCAACAGCCGAGATGAAGCCGAGGAACACGCTGCCACCCACCGCGTTGGCCAGGTGCACCGCTGCCATGTTGTTACCACCCAGCAGGGCACCAGCGGCGTCCTTGAAGTCCGGGTTGGTGCTGACCAGCAGGATGGCGCCAAAGCCGATGATGAAGGTGAGGATGTAGAAGTAGCCGATGAAGCCGGTGGCGTACAGCACGCTCTTGCGCGCTTCCTTGGCGTCACTGACGGTGAAGAAGCGCATCAGGATGTGCGGCAGGCCGGCGGTACCGAACATCAGCGCCAGGCCCAGCGAGAACGCGGAGATCGGGTCCTTGACCAGGCCACCCGGGCTCATGATCGCCTCGCCCTTGGCGTGCACCTTGATCGCTTCGGAGAACAGGGTGTTGAAGTCGAAGCCCACGTGCTTCATCACCATCAGCGCCATGAAGCTGGCACCGGACAGCAGCAGCACGGCCTTGATGATCTGTACCCAGGTAGTGGCCAGCATGCCGCCGAACAGCACGTACAGGCACATCAGGATACCCACCAGGATCACCGCCACGTGGTAGTCCAGGCCGAACAGCAGCTCGATCAGCTTGCCGGCACCGACCATCTGCGCGATCAGGTAGAAGGCCACAACCACCAGCGAACCGGAGGCCGACAGGGTGCGGATTTCCTTCTGCCCGAGGCGGTACGAGGCCACGTCGGCGAAGGTGTACTTGCCCAGGTTGCGCAGGCGTTCGGCGATCAGGAAGAGGATGATCGGCCAGCCGACCAGGAAGCCGATCGAGTAGATCAGGCCGTCGTAGCCGGAGGTGAACACCAGTGCGGAAATACCCAGGAACGAGGCCGCCGACATGTAGTCGCCGGCAATCGCCAGGCCGTTCTGGAAGCCGGTGATCTTGCCACCGGCGGCGTAGTAGTCAGACGCCGACTTGTTGCGCTTGGAGGCCCAGTAGGTGATGCCGAGGGTGAAGGCGACGAAGGCCACGAACATGGCGATCGCAGAAACGTTCAGCGGTTGCTTCTGCACCTCGCCGGTCAGGGCATCGGCGGCCCACACGGCGGGTGCGAAGGCTCCGCAGGCCAGTACGGCCAAGGTTTTGGCGTGGCGAATCATTGTTGCGCCTCCTTCAGGATGGCCTTGTTCAGCTCATCGAATTCGCCGTTGGCGCGGCGCACGTAGATGGCGGTCAGGACGAATGCCGAGATGATCAGGCCGACGCCCAGGGGAATGCCCCAGGTAATCGATGACTCAGGGCTGAGCTTGGTGCCCAGTATCTGAGGACCGTAGGCGATCAGAAGGATGAAGGCGCAATACAGGCCGAGCATGATCGCCGATAGAATCCAGGCGAACCGTTCGCGTTTGGTAACCAGCTCCTTGAAGCGGGGGCTGTTTTGTATCGAGAGGTAAATGCTGTCGTTCATTGTTTTTGTCCTAGCAGCACAGATAGGGGTGGAACCCACGACCCTTACTTTATGCGGCTATGGAACGCCAACCAGACGACCTTAGTCTTAGATGCAACGGTGTTTTACCAGTTGCGTAACAAAGTTATGGCCCTTTCGCGGGTGAACCCGCTCCCACAGGGGATTTGCGCAAGCCCGAAGACTGCGCAAATCCCTGTGGGAGCGGGTTCACCCGCGAAACAGCAAAACTGGCCCTGACGGGTTGTTACTTGCCAGTCCACTCCTTCACGCGATCAGGGTGCTTGGCCACCCAGTCCTTGGCCGCCGCTTCAGGCTTGGCGCCTTCCTGGATAGCCAGCATCACTTCGCCAATCTCGTCCTTCGACTGCCAGTTGAATTTCTTCAGGAACTCCGCCACTTCCGGGGCCTTGGTCGCCAGTTCCTTGCTGCCGATGCTGTTCACGGTTTCCGCGGCGCCATATACGCCTTTCGGGTCTTCGAGGAACTTCAGTTTCCACTTGGCGAACATCCAGTGCGGTACCCAGCCGGTCACCGCAATCGACTGCTGCTTGTTATAGGCTCGGCCCAGTTCCGCCGTCATCGCCGCACCGGAGCTGGCCTGCAGCTTGTAACCGGTCAGGTCGTAGTCCTTGATGGCCTGCTCGGTTTTCAGCATCACCCCGGAGCCGGCATCGATGCCGACAATCTTCTGCTTGAAGGTGTCGTCGGTCTTGAGGTCGGCGATGCTCACCGCCTTGACGTACTCGGGGACGATCAGGCCAATCTTGGCGTCCTTGAAGTTCGGGCCGTAGTCGACCACGTTGTCCTTGTTCTTGGCCCAGTACTCGCCATGGGTCACCGGCAACCAGGCCGACAACATGGCATCCAGCTTGCCGGTTGCCACGCCCTGCCACATGATCCCGGTGGCCACGGCCTGCAACTTCACGTCGTAGCCGAGCTTCTGCTTGATCACTTCGGCGGCCACGTTGGTGGTAGCCACGCTGTCAGCCCAACCATCCACGTAACCAATGCTTACTTCTTTGGCCATCGCCTGTGCCGCCCCCATGGCCAGTACCATGGCAGTGCCCACACCCAGGAAACGTCGCATTCTTGTATTAGCAGCCATCAAAGCATCCCCTCGTCAGGTCTCGGAATTTGCATCATCGTCCTGCAACAATAGTCGACCTGCTCCAGCTGCGACCTGTATGCGCGCCATATGCGACAGCACTATGCCATTAGCGCCATCGGCCTGCGGCGACCTGCGCGATCCTTGCATGCCAAAGGTTTGGCGCCGGGCTACTATCTACCCTTTTGCGCCTGACGATGGACCGCCCGATGCCCAGTTCTACCCGCCTGCTGCTGCCGTTGTACCTGCTTGCCTGCCTGCTCGCCCTGCTCGGGCTCGGAGGGCTCTGGTACGGGCTTGGCAAGCCGGTGCAACTACCGGACGCGGCCAGCCCGACGCACAAGCTGCAATGCGCTTCGTACACCCCGTTCGACAAGGACCAGTCGCCCTATGACCAGCCGTTCCGTCTGCGCCCGGCCCGCATGGATGCCGACCTGGCGTTGCTGGCTGAGCGTTTCCAGTGCATCCGTACCTATTCCCAGACCGGTCTTGAGGCAATCCCGGCACTGGCGCGCAAGCATGGCCTGAAGGTGATGCTGGGCGCCTGGGTCAACGCCCACCCGGCCGACACAGAAAAAGAAATCGAGCTGCTGATCGCCGCCGCCAACGCCAACCCCGATGTGGTCAGCGCGGTGATCGTCGGCAACGAGACGCTGCTGCGCAAGGAGGTGACCGGCGCACACCTGGCCACGCTGATCGCCCGGGTGAAAAGCCAGGTCAAGGTGCCGGTGACCTACGCCGATGTGTGGGAGTTCTGGTTGCAACACCCGCAGGTGGCGCCGGCGGTGGACTTTCTGACTATCCACCTGCTGCCTTACTGGGAAGACGACCCGCGTGGCATCGACGAAGCCTTGGCCCATGTCGCCGATGTGCGCCGGGTGTTTGGCACGCGCTTCGCGCCCAAGGACATCCTGATCGGCGAAACCGGCTGGCCCAGCGAAGGCCGCCAGCGCGAGACCGCGCAGCCCAGCCGGGTCAACGAGGCGCGCTTCATTCGCGGGTTCGTGGCCATGGCCGAAAGCAACGGCTGGCACTACAACCTGATCGAGGCGTTCGACCAGCCATGGAAACGCGCCAATGAGGGGGCGGTCGGTGGTTACTGGGGGCTGTACGATGCCGACCGGCAGGACAAGGGCGTGCTCGAAGGGCCGGTGAGCAACCTGCCCTACTGGCCGCAGTGGTTGCTGGCCAGTGCCGTGCTGATGGTATTGATGCTGATGCTTGCCGGGCGCCCCGCCACCCCGACGGCTACCATGCTGCTGCCGTTGTTGGCGGCGTTTGGGGCAGGCTGCCTGGGGCTTTGGGGCGAGCTGATGCGTACCCATGCGCGCTTTGCCGGGGAGTGGCTGTGGGCGGTGTTGCTGGCCGGGCTGAACCTGCTGGTGCTGGCCCATGCCGTGCTGGCCCTGGCGCGGCGCACGGGCTGGCGCGAGCGCCTGTACGCCTGGCTGCGGGCGCGGGCCGGCTGGCTGTTGCTGGCGGCGGGTATTGCCGCAGCGGTGAGCATGCTGGCGATGGTGTTCGACCCACGCTATCGCAGCTTCCCGAGCGCGGCGTTGGCGTTGCCGGCGCTGGTGTTTGCACTGTGGCCGGTGCGGGCGCGGCGGGCGGAGGTGGCGTTGCTGGCGTTCATCGTCGGTGCCGGGGTGGCGCCGCAATTGTTTGTTGAGGGGTTGGAGAACCAACAGGCCTGGGGGTGGGCCGGGGTGAGTGTGCTGATGACCGCGGCCTTGTGGCGGAGCTTGCGGCTGCGCCCGGCTTGATTGCCGGGCTGGATTCTTCGCGGGCATGCCCGCTCCCACAAAGAGTGAGTGCGTGCCAGCTTACCCTGTGGTTTGCCTCACCAGCCGCAACCCCGCCAGCACCAGCGCGAACACGGCAATGCTGGCGGTATACAGCACCAGCGCCGGCACCGCGAAGACCAACGCCACCACCGCCAGCCACCAGCCTCCGCGGCCGGCAACCACCTGCGCCAGAAGCGCCAGCCCCAGCCCGCCCCAGGCCATCACCTGGTGATGAATGCCCAACCCCAGCAACGACCGCACCTCGCATTGCCAGTACGCCGCCGGGGCCGTGCACAGCCCCACCCACTGCCCGTCCTCCATCAGCCCGTAGCGCACGCCATAACTGGCAGCAAGCCAAAGCCCCAGAAACAGCACAAGCAGCGCAGCCGGCAGCGAACGAGACATCCAGTTCTCCAATAGCGGTAATCGAAAGCATCCATGATCGCCGATGCCCAGTTGTAAGGCAAAATCACATTCCTGCAGCTATGTTGCAGATAACAAGCACACCAAAGACCACCGCAGCTGGCAACTTTGCCCGGCCCGTTGTGGTCCTAGCCTGCACACTGCTCGACCTTGCGTTCTTTTGGGGGATTACATGCTTCGATCTTTGCGCCTCGCTGCCTTGCTCGGCGGCCTGCTCATGGCTGTGGCCGCTTCGGCGCGGGATATCGACGCCGCGAGCTATGGCTACCCCTTGACCAACCCGTTCGAGGCAACCATCGCCACCACGCCGCCGGACCAGCGCCCCACCCTGCCCGGCGACGACGAAATCAGCCAGTCCGACTACAGCCTCAACCTGCGCCCGGACCGTGAGTTCACCCTGCCCGACAATTTCTGGGCAGTGAAGAAGCTCAAGTACCGCCTGGCCCGCCAGGACCACGAGGCGCCGCTGATCTTCATCATCGCCGGCACCGGTGCGCCCTACACCAGCAGCATCAACGAATACCTGAAAAAGCTGTTCTACCAGGCCGGCTTCCACGTAGTGCAGCTGTCCTCGCCCACCAGCTATGACTTCATGAGCGCCGCCTCGCGCTTCGCCACCCCAGGCGTCAGCCAGGAGGATGCCGAAGACATGTACCGGGTGATGCAGGCCGTGCGCGCCCAGCACCCACGCCTGCCGATCAGCGAGTTCTACCTCACCGGCTACAGCCTGGGCGCACTCGACGCTGCCTTCGTCAGCCACCTGGACGAAACCCGCCGCAGCTTCAATTTCAAGCGCGTGCTGCTGCTGAACCCGCCGGTCAACCTGTACACCTCGATCAACAACCTGGATAAGCTGGTGCAAACCCAGGTCAAGGGCATCGACCGCAGCACCACCTTCTACGAGCTGATGCTGACCAAGCTGACCCGCTACTTCCAGGAAAAAGGCTACATCGACCTCAATGAAGCCCTGCTGTACGACTTCCAGCAGTCGCGCCAGCACCTGTCCAACGAGCAGATGGCCATGCTGATCGGCACCTCGTTCCGCTTCTCGGCGGCCGACATTGCCTTCACCTCCGACCTGATCAACCGCCGCGGCCTGATCATTCCGCCGAAGTTCCCGATCACCGAAGGCAGCAGCCTCACGCCGTTCTTCAAGCGCGCCCTGCAGTGCGACTTCGACTGCTACATGACCGAGCAGGTCATCCCCATGTGGCGCGCCCGCACCGACGGCAACAGCATCCTGCAACTGGTCAACCAGGTAAGCCTGTATGCGCTGGAAGACTACCTGAGCAGCAGCGACAAGATCGCCGTGATGCACAACGCCGACGACGTCATCCTCGGCCCTGGTGACATCGGCTTCCTGCGCAAGGTGTTTGGGGACCGCCTGACCCTTTATCCCCATGGCGGCCATTGCGGCAACCTCAACTACCGCGTCAACAGTGACGCCATGCTGGAGTTCTTCCGTGGTTAACAAACTCCTCTTTGCCACTGCCCTGTTCGCCGCCGGCCAGGCCATGGCCGCCGAAACCGCCCCTCGGGCCAGCGTGGTCGAGGCCGACCCGCAAGTCACCGAAGCACCGTTGACGCCCGAGGCCGATGGTTTCGTCGACCCGCTGCGCGAGCTGAAATTCAACCCGGGGCTGGACCAGCGCGAGTTCGAGCGCTCCACCCTGCAAGCACTGAATGTGTACGACCCGCTGGAATCGCTCAACCGGCGCGTCTACCACTTCAACTACCGCCTGGACCAATGGGTGCTGCTGCCGATGGTAAGCGGTTACCAGTACGTCACCCCGCGCTTCGTGCGCACCGGGGTGACCAACTTCTTCAACAACCTGGGCGACGTGCCAAACCTGTTCAACAGCGTGTTACAGTTGAAGGCCAAGCGCTCGGCAGAGATCACCGCACGGCTGATGTTCAACACCATCATCGGCGTGGGTGGGCTGTGGGACCCGGCGACCAAGATGGGCCTGCCGCGGCAAAGCGAAGACTTTGGCCAGACCTTGGGCTTCTACGGCGTACCGGACGGGCCGTACCTGATGCTGCCGGTACTGGGGCCGTCGAACCTGCGCGATGCCACCGGGCTGGTGGTGGACTATGCGGGCGAACAGGCGATCAACTACCTGAACGTGGCCGAAGCCAGCAGCGACCACCCGGAAATCTCCGTGCTGCGCGTGGTGGACAAGCGCTACAGCACCAAATTCCGCTATGGCCAGCTCAACTCGCCGTTCGAGTACGAGAAGGTGCGGTATGTGTATACCCAGGCGCGCAAACTGCAGATAGCCGAGTAAGCAGGCCAGGCCTCTTCGCGGGTAAACCCGCTCCCACAGGGACTGCACCACCCACAGGTATCGTGCGATCCCTGTGGGAGCGGGTTTACCCGCGAAGAGGCCGGCACAGGCAACATCAAATCCCCAGGAACTGGCAAAGCTCGCGCTTCTTGGCCAAGGCATCCTTTCGCCCCAGTTCGATCAGCTCGCTGCAATAACTGGCCTCGAACAGCAAATAGCTCAACACCCCCGCCCCGCTGGTACGCGTCGCCCCCGGCCCGCGCAGGAACATGCGCAACGCCGCCGGCAACTCGCGCCGGTGCCGCGCGGCAATCTCGTCCAGCGGCTGGCTGGGCGCTACCACCAGCACATCGATTGGCGCCAGGCCCAGACGCCGGGCGTCGAGGTGCGCCGGCAACAGGTGGCTCAAGTGGTTGAGGCGCTGAAGCAGCTCGATGTCGTCTTCCAGGCTGTCAATGAACGTACTGTTGAGCATGTGCCCGCCGATCTGCGCCAGGCTCGGCTGCTGCCCGCTGAACACCCGCTGGGTCGGCAATGGTGGCGCCGGCCGCTGCGGGTTGCCGCTGACCCCGACTACCAGTACTCGGCTGGCCCCCAGATGCAGGGCCGGGCTGATCGGCGCCGATTGGCGTACCGCGCCATCACCGAAATATTCGTCGCCCAGCCGCACCGGGGCGAACAGCAACGGGATGGCCGCGCTGGCCAGCAGGTGGTCGATGGTCAACGGCGTGGGCATGCCGATGCGGCGGTGGCGCAACCAGGCTTCGATGGTGTCGCGGCCCTGGTAGAAGGTCACCGCCTGGCCGGACTCGTAGCCAAAGGCGGTTACCGCAACGGCGCGCAGTTGTTCGGCAGCCAGGGAGTGGGCGATACCGTCCAGGTTCAAGTGCGCCTGCAGCAAGCCGCGCAATGGGCTGCTGTCCAGCAGCGCCACTGGCGCCGGGCCACCCACGCCCAGCAGGTTGTGGGCGACGAAGCGGCTGGCCTGGCGGACCACCCCGGGCCAGTCGCTGCGGATCACCAGATGGCTGCGAAAGTTCTGCCAGAAGGCGGTGAGCCGCTGTACGGCGTCGCTGAAATGGGTGGCGCCGCTGGCCAGGGTGACGGCGTTGATGGCGCCGGCGGAGGTGCCGACGATGACCGGGAAGGGGTTGTGTGCGCCAGGCGGCAGCAGCTCGGCAATGCCGGCCAGCACGCCGACCTGGTAGGCAGCGCGGGCGCCGCCGCCAGAAAGGATAAGACCGGTTACCGGGGGTGGGGCCATAGGAGTCCTTCCTGGGGTTGGTGTGCTGTCAGTGCCGACCTATTCGCGGGTGAACCCGCTCCCACAAGTTCTCCACAGGCCTTGAAGGCTATGCAATACCTGTGGGAGCGGGTTCACCCGCGAATAGGCCGGCACAGGCAAAGCACGGCTCAGCGCTTTTTCTTCTCATACAGCCGCGGCGCCCCTTCGGGCCGCGACTTGAACCGGCGATGCGCCCACAGGTACTGCTCGGGGCATTCGCGCAACACGCTTTCCACCCACTGGTTGATGCGCAGGCAGTCAGCCTCTTCGCTCTCCCCGGGGAAGTCCGCCAGCGGCGGGTGGATCACCAGCCGATAGCCGCTGCCATCCTCCAGGCGCTTCTGGGTGAACGGAATCACCTGCGCCTTGCCCAACCGGGCAAACTTGGTGGTGGCAGTCACCGTCGCCGCCGGGATGCCGAACAGCGGCACAAACAGGCTCTGCTTGGCGCCATAGTCCTGGTCGGGTGCGTACCAGATCGCCCGGCCCGAACGCAGCAGCTTGAGCATGCCGCGCACGTCCTCGCGCTCCACCGCCAGCGAGTCGAGGTTATGCCGCTCGCGGCCGCTGCGCTGGATGAAGTCGAACAGCGGGTTGCCGTGTTCGCGGTACATGCCGTCGATGGTGTGTTGCTGGCCCAGCAATGCGGCGCCGATTTCCAGGGTGGTGAAATGCACGGCCATCAGGATGGCCCCCTGCCCCGCCTGCTGAGCGGCCTGCAGGTGCTCCAGCCCCTCGACATGGGCAAGGCGCGCCAGCCGGGCCTTGGGCCACCACCAGCTCATGGCCATTTCGAAGAAGGCGATACCGGTAGAGGCGAAGTTGGCCTTGAGCAGGCGCTGCCGTTCGTCGACCGACAGCTCCGGGAAACACAGCTCCAGGTTGCGCGCGGCAATGCGCCGCCGCTCACCGGCAAAGCGGTACATCACCGCTCCCAGCGCGGCACCGACTTTCAACAGGACCCGGTACGGCAACTGGACCACCAGCCACAGCAGGCCCAGGCCCAGCCACAGGCCCCAGAAACGTGGGTGAAGGAAATAGGGACGAAAACGCGGGCGTTCCATTGAAGCTTCCGGAAAGACAAAGGCCGCGCATTCTACAACGGATCAGCGCATGTTGCGGGCAACCGGTCTTATCGTTATAAGTCAGGGCACTTTTTTCGCAACAAGCCGTCTATGCAGACCATGAGCCCAAACCACACACCCGACACCGCCTCCGTGTTCCAGCTCAAGGGCAGCATGCTCGCCATTACAGTGCTGGAACTGGCGCGCAATGACCTTGAAGCCCTCGACCGCCAACTGGCGGCCAAAGTCGCCCAGGCACCGAACTTCTTCAGCAACACGCCGCTGGTGCTGGCGCTGGACAAGCTGCCGGCCGACGAGGGGGCAATCGACCTGCCCGGCTTGATGCGCATCTGCCGCCACCACGGCCTGCGTACCCTGGCCATCCGTGCCAACCGCATCGAGGACATCGCCGCTGCCATCGCCATCGACCTGCCGGTGCTGCCGCCATCAGGAGCACGCGAACGGCCGCTGGAGCCTGAACCCGAAGTGAAGAAGCCCGAGCCGGCCCCCGTCCCGCCGCCAATCCTCGAGCCCGAGGTGCGCCCGACCCGCATCATCACTGCGCCAGTACGGGGCGGCCAGCAGATCTACGCCCAGGGTGGCGACCTGGTGGTGACCAGTTCGGTCAGCCCGGGGGCGGAACTTCTGGCCGATGGCAACATCCATGTGTACGGCGCCATGCGCGGCCGTGCCCTGGCCGGCATCAAAGGCAATACCAAGGCGCGTATCTTCTGCCAGCAGATGACCGCCGAAATGGTCTCCATCGCCGGCCAGTACAAGGTCTGCGAAGACTTGCGCCGCGACCCGCTGTGGGGCACCGGCGTGCAAATCAGCCTGTCTGGCGACGTGTTGAACATCACCCGTCTTTAACGGATACTTGCCAGCATTTTTAGTGCAACTTTTTATCGTTGCCATTTATTTGTATTTTTGCAGGGACTTGTGTCCCGATTATTTTAGGGGTGAAACACCTTGGCCAAGATTATCGTGGTTACTTCCGGCAAGGGGGGTGTGGGCAAGACCACCACCAGCGCCGCCATTGGTACCGGCCTCGCACTGCGCGGCCACAAGACCGTCATCGTCGACTTCGACGTGGGCCTGCGTAACCTCGACCTGATCATGGGCTGCGAACGCCGCGTGGTGTACGACTTCGTCAACGTGGTCAACGGCGAGGCCAACCTGCAACAGGCCCTGATCAAGGACAAGCGCCTCGAGAACCTGTTCGTGCTGGCCGCCAGCCAGACCCGTGACAAGGACGCGCTGACCCAGGAAGGCGTGGAAAAGGTGCTGATGGAGTTGAAGGAAACCTTCGATTACGTCATCTGCGACTCGCCGGCCGGTATCGAGAAAGGCGCGCACCTGGCGATGTACTTCGCCGACGAAGCCGTCGTGGTGACCAACCCCGAGGTTTCCTCGGTACGCGACTCCGACCGCATGCTGGGCATCCTGTCGAGCAAGTCGCGCCGCTCCGAGAACGGCGAAGAGCCGATCAAGGAACACCTGCTGATCACCCGCTACCACCCGGAGCGCGTGGAAAAGGGCGAAATGCTGAGCATCGCCGACGTCGAAGAGATCCTGGCGATCAAGCTCAAGGGTGTGATCCCCGAGAGCCAGGCAGTGCTCAAGGCTTCCAACCAGGGTATCCCGGTGATCCTCGACGACCAGAGCGATGCCGGCCAGGCCTATAGCGATACCGTCGACCGTCTGCTGGGCAAAGAAAAGCCCCTGCGGTTCATCGAAGTGCCGAAGCAAGGATTCTTCGCGCGCCTGTTTGGAGGCAAGTAAACCATGAACCTTTTTGACTTCTTTCGTGGCAGACAGAAACAGACCAGCGCGTCGGTAGCGAAAGAGCGTCTACAGATCATCGTGGCGCACGAGCGCGGCCAACGCAGCGAACCGGACTACCTGCCAGCGCTGCAGAAAGAACTGCTGGAAGTGATCCGCAAGTATGTGAACATCGGCAACGATGACGTGCATATCGAGCTGGAAAACCAGGGTAGCTGCTCGATTCTGGAACTGAACATCACCTTGCCGGATCGCTGATTTCGCGACCTGGCCTGGATCATTGGGGCTGCAAAGCGGCCCCAATGGTTTCCCCGATATCACAGAGATACTGCAATGCCGCTGTCCAACATCCAGATCCTGCACGAAGACGCCGCTATCCTGGTGATCAACAAACCGACCCTGCTGCTGTCGGTACCCGGCCGCGCCGAGGACAACAAGGACTGCCTGATCACCCGCCTGCAGGAAAACGGCTACCCCGACGCGTTGATCGTGCACCGCCTGGACTGGGAAACCTCCGGCATCATCCTGCTGGCCCGGGATGCCGACAGCCACCGTGAGCTGTCGCGCCAGTTCCACGACCGCGAAACCGAAAAGGCCTACACCGCGTTGTGCTGGGGCCAGCCGGCGCTGGACAGCGGCAGCATCGACCTGCCGCTGCGCTACGACCCGCCGACCAAGCCACGGCATGTGGTGGATCACGAGCAGGGCAAGCATGCGCTGACCTTCTGGCGCATCGTCGAGCGCTGCGGTGATTACTGCCGGGTAGAGCTGACACCGATTACCGGGCGTTCGCACCAGTTGCGCGTGCACATGCTGTCGATCGGGCACCCGCTGCTGGGCGACCGGTTGTATGCCAACCCCGAGGCGCTGGCGGCCCATGAGCGGCTGTGCCTGCATGCCTCGATGCTGAGCTTTACCCACCCGGTGACCGGGGAGCGGTTGAAGTTCGAGTGCCCTGCGCCTTTCTGAATTCGTATTGCCTGTACTGGCCTCTTCGCGGCTAAAGCCGCTCCCACAGGGACTGCACAGCCCTCAAGAGCGGTGCGGTCCCTGTGGGAGCGGCTTTAGCCGCAAAGAGGCAGACACAATTTACTGACCCAATACGCTAAACTCGCGCCACTGCTGTCTGGAGTGAGCCATGCGCGACGCACTGAATTCTGGCCTTGTCGATTTCCTCAAGGCCTCCCCCACGCCCTTCCACGCCACCGCCAGCCTGGCCCAGCGCCTGGAAGCTGCCGGCTACCAACGCCTGGACGAGCGCGACAGCTGGGCCACAGCGCCTGGCGGCCGCTACTACGTCACCCGTAACGACTCGTCGATCATCGCCATCAAGCTGGGCAAGCAGGCACCGTTGCTGAACGGCATCCGCATGGTCGGCGCCCACACCGACAGCCCGTGCCTGCGGGTCAAGCCGCAGCCCGAGCTGCAGCGCCAGGGCTTCCTGCAGCTGGGCGTCGAAGTGTATGGCGGCGCCCTGCTGGCGCCATGGTTCGACCGCGACCTGTCGCTGGCCGGCCGGGTCACCTACCGCCGTGACGGCAAGGTCGAGAGCCAGCTGATCGACTTCAAGCTGCCAATCGCAGTCATCCCCAACCTGGCAATCCATCTCAACCGCACCGCCAACGAAGGCTGGGCGATCAACCCGCAGAACGAGCTGCCGCCAATCCTGGCCCAGGTGGCGGGTGACGAGCGCATCGACTTCCGCGCCCTGCTCACCGAGCAACTGGCCCGCGAGCACGAGCTGATCGCCGATGTGGTGCTGGATTACGAGCTGAGCTTCTACGACACCCAGGACGCCGCGCTGGTGGGCCTGAACGGCGACTTCATCGCCGGTGCGCGCCTGGACAACCTGTTGTCGTGCTATGCCGGCCTGCAGGCCCTGCTGGCCGCCGACAGCGATGAAACCTGTGTGTTGGTGTGCAATGACCACGAAGAAGTGGGCAGCTGCTCGGCCTGCGGGGCCGACGGCCCGATGCTGGAGCAGACCCTGCAGCGCCTGCTGCCGGATGGCGACGCCTATGTGCGTACCATCCAGCGCTCGCTGATGGTGTCGGCCGACAATGCCCACGGCGTGCACCCCAACTACGCCGACAAGCACGACGGCAACCACGGGCCCAAGCTCAACGCCGGGCCGGTCATCAAGGTGAACAACAACCAGCGCTACGCTACCAACAGCGAAACCGCCGGGTTCTTCCGCCACCTGTGCATGGCCGAGGAAGTGCCGGTGCAGAGCTTCGTGGTACGCAGCGACATGGGCTGTGGCTCGACCATCGGGCCGATTGCTGCCAGCCACCTGGGCGTGCGTACGGTGGATATCGGCTTGCCGACCTTTGCCATGCATTCGATTCGCGAGCTGTGCGGCAGCCATGACCTGGCGCACCTGGTGAAGGTGCTGAGCGCCTTCTACCGTTGCCGCGAGTTGCCTTGATGTTGATGTAGGCAGGCTCGGCCTCTTCGCGGGTAAACCCGCTCCCACAGCGACCGCACAACTTTCAGCAGTTGTGCCATGCCTGTGGGAGCGGGTTTACCCGCGAAGAGGCCAGACCTGCCCAAGGTCAATCCCGCTTCGCCTGCTACCCGCTATGCTTGTTACATGGCCCTACTGCAAAAGGATTGCTGTCCATGTCCCCGTTCCTTTCCCTGTTCGTGCCGGTGTTCCTGTTCCTCATGCTGCTGACCATCGGCTTCAGCCTGCGCGAGCGCAACATCGGTGTGCTGATGATGTGGGTCGGCACCCTGGGTATCTTCGGCCTCACCTGCTGGAAAATCCTGGAGCAACTGCCGTCGTGAACCTCTACACTCGGCCAATCGTTTGACCTGAGGTAGTTTTGCCAGTGCCTGCCCTTCTGCGTTGCCTGTTCCTGCTGCTGTTCCTGTTTGTCACCCCGCTACAGGCTGCGGGCCTGCCCGGCCTGCTTGGTGGCAGCACGCCCGCGCAGCCTGAGGCCAGCGAACCGCTGGGCAAGTCGCTGGACGAGGTGATCAGGAACCTGGAAAACGACCAGCAGCGGGCCAAGCTGCTGGCCGACCTGAAAAAGCTGCGCGACGCCACCAGGCAATCGCAACCTACCGTCGAACAGGGCGTGCTCGGCCTGATCGGCGGCGCCCTGCATGACTTCGAAAAACAGTTCAGCGGCGATGCCAGCCCGTTCCGTCGCTGGGCAGCGGAAATCGAACAGGCCCAGGTCGAGCTGACCGAGCTGGTGGTGCCGGTGCACCAGTGGCCGGCCATCCTGTTCGGCTTTGCCGCCGTCATCGCCGTCTGGAGCGTGCTGGCCTATGCCTTCAACTGGGTCGGGCACCGGGTACGCCTGCGTTTTGGCCTGAGCGAGGAACTGCCGCAGCACCCGCGCACCTGGGACCTGGTGCGCTTTGCCCTGCGCAAGCTGGGCCCATGGCTGGTTGCGCTGGTGTTCACCGTGTACCTGAGCTTCGTGCTGCCGCCGTCGCTGGGCAAGTCGCTGGCCATGGTGCTGGCCTACGCACTGGTGGTCGGCACCTGCTTCTCGGCCATCTGCGTGATCGCCTTCTCGCTGCTCGACGGCCCCCATCGCCACCGCGCCCTGCACATCCTGCGCCACCAGGCGTTTCGCCCGCTGTGGCTGATCGGCAGCTTCGCCGCGTTTGGCGAAGCGATGAGCGACCCGCGCCTGACGGTCGCCCTCGGCACCCACCTGGCCCACGCGCTGGCCACCTTGGCCAACGTGATTGCGGCGCTGTGCACGGGGCTGTTCATCCTGCGTTTCCGCCGCCCGATCGCCCACCTGATCCGCAACCAGCCACTGTCACGGCGCCTGACCCGGCGCACGCTCAGCGACACCATCGAAATCCTCGGCAGCTTCTGGTTCGTGCCGGCACTGATCCTGGTGGCGATTTCGCTGTTCGCTACGTTCATCTCGGCCGGTGACACCAGCACTGCCTTGCGCCAGTCACTGATGTGCACGGTGCTGGTGGTGGTGTGCATGGTGCTCAACGGCCTGGTACGCCGCCACGCTGCCAACCCCAAGCGCGCCAACAAGCGCCAGGCGGTGTACGCCGAGCGCCTGCGCAACTTCGGCTACCTGCTGGTGCACCTGTTCATCTGGCTGGTGTTCATCGAGCTGGGGCTGCGCGTGTGGGGCCTGTCGATGATCAGCTTCGCCGAAGGCGACGGCCACGACATAAGCGTGCGCCTGCTGGGCCTGGCCGGCACGCTGATCGTCGCCTGGCTGGTGTGGATCCTTGCCGACACCGCCGTGCACCACGCCCTGGTGCGTTCGCGCCGGGGCCTGGCCAACGCCCGCGCGCAAACCATGATGCCGTTGATCCGCAACGTGATGTTCGTGGTCATTTTCATCATTGCGGTAATCGTCGCCCTGGCCAACATGGGCATGAACGTCACCCCGCTGCTGGCGGGTGCCGGTGTGATCGGCCTGGCCATCGGCTTTGGTGCGCAGTCGCTGGTGGCTGACCTGATCACCGGGTTGTTCATCATCATCGAGGACTCGCTGGCAATAGACGACTACGTGGATGTGGGTGGGCACCTGGGCACGGTGGAGGGGCTGACCATCCGTACCGTGCGCCTGCGCGACATCGACGGCATCGTGCATACCATCCCGTTCAGCGAGATCAAGAGCATCAAGAACTACTCGCGCGAGTTCGGCTACGCGATCTTCCGCGTGGCGATCCCGCACAGCATGAACATCGACCAGGCAATCACGCTGATTCGCGAAGTGGGGCAGAAGCTGCGCAACGACCCGCTGATGCGCCGCAACATCTGGTCGCCGCTGGAGCTGCAGGGGGTGGAGAGCTTCGAGTCGGGGTCGGCGATCCTGCGGGCGCGGTTCAAGACTGCGCCGATCAAGCAGTGGGAGGTTTCGCGGGCGTTCAACCTGGCGTTGAAGCGGCAGCTGGACGAGGCGGGGCTGGATTTGGCGACGCCAAGGTTGTCAGTGCAGGTAGTGACTGCCGGTTCCTCCAGTTAGGGCCTCTTCGCGGGTGAACCCGCTCCCACAAGTACTGTGCAGGCTGAAACCTGTGCGGTCCCTGTGGGAGCGGGTTTACCCGCGAAGAAGCCAACACTTCATCCCGCCTGGGCTCGAATGCGGATGGCATCATGCCGCCAATACTCCAGGTCACAGTCGATCAGGTGCCCATGCTGGTCACTGTTGACCCGGGTGATATGCAACCCGGGGCTTCCCGCCGACACCTTCAAGGCGCTGGCCGCCTCCACTGGCAATGCCGTCGGCAAGATCTCGAAGCACACCTGCCCATACTGGATGCCATACACCCGCCCATAAATCTCGGTCAGCGACTGGGCCAGGTCCTGTTCGAGAATCTCCGGGAAGTACCGGGGGTTGAGGTAGTGCTCGGCATACAGCACCGCTCGCCCATCGATCCGCCGCAACCGGCAGATACGCACCACGCTGGACAACGCCGGCAGCTGCAAGCGCGCACAGATGGCCGCCGAAGCCGGCTGCAGCCGCGCCGACAACAGCCCGGTACTGGGCACCCGCCCCTGGTCGCGGACCATCGCATGAAAGTGGCTGCGCTCGATCAGGTCGTAGGTCAGCCGTTCGGGCGCGACGAACCAGCCGCGACGCTCTTCGCGGTAGATCAACCCTTGGGCTTCCAGCTGCACCAGCGCCTCACGCAGGGTAATGCGCGTGGTGTCGAACACCTCGCTGAGCTTGCGCTCGGCCGGCAGCTTGCCGCCCGGCGCCAGCAGGCCGTGCTCGATCTGTTCCTGCAGGGCGTGGCAGATGGCTGTTACCGCACGCGGTGGCATCGACTGCATCAAAGGTTACCTATCTGGACTAGTCCAGCCCCAGAACAGGGCACTTGGAGAATAGTGCAAGCCTAGGCAGGGCTGATGAACATCCCGTGACAAAGGCTTTGGCCAGACACTGCCAGAAACGCGCCAAGCCAGCAGAACCGGGGCGGCTGCGTGGTCTACGCTGTAGCTTCAGGGCCGTCATCGGCCCTTCCCTACATCAAACTGTCACGCAAGCAGCCTACCTTGGCTCAAGGTTTGCTGACCTAGACCAACGGTCACCAGACAACGGCTTCACTCATAACAACCATCGCTAAAGGCACCCACCCAAGGAGCTTCGGATGAAAAAGTTGTTCATGGCGTCACTGCTCGGTTCGGCCATCGCCCTGTGTACCACGGCCATGGCCGCCGATACCGACCTCAAGGCCCTGGAAGACGCCGCCCGCAAGGAAGGCAACGTCAACAGTGTGGGCATGCCCGATGCCTGGGCCAACTGGAAAGGCACCTGGGAAGACCTGGCCAGCAAGTACGGCCTCAAGCACAGCGACACCGACATGAGCTCGGCCCAGGAAATTGCCAAGTTCGAAGCCGAGAAGGACAACGCCAGCGCCGACATCGGCGACGTGGGTGCTGCCTTCGGCCCGATTGCCGTGAGCAGGGGCGTGAGCCAACCGTACAAACCGAGCACCTGGGACCAGGTGCCGAGCTGGGCCAAGGACAAGGACGGCCACTGGGCACTGGCCTATACCGGCACCATCGCCTTCATCATCAACAAGGACCTGGTCAAGGAAGGCGAGCGGCCAACCTCCTGGCACGACCTGGAAAAAGGCAAGTACAAGGTCGCCATTGGTGACGTCGGCACCGCAGCCCAGGCCGCCAACGGCGTGCTGGCTGCGGCGATCGCCTACAAGGGTGACGAGACCAACCTGGCACCGGGCCTGCAGCTGTTCACCAAGCTGGCCCAGCAGAAGCGCCTGTCGCTGGCCAACCCGACCATCCAGACCCTGGAGAAGGGCGAGGTGGAAGTGGGCGTGGTGTGGGACTTCAACGGCCTGAGCTACCGCGAGCAGATCGACCCCAAGCGTTTCGAAGTGCTGATCCCGTCGGATGGCTCGGTGATCTCCGGCTATACCACCGTTATCAACAAGTACGCCAAGCACCCGAATGCGGCCAAGCTGACGCGTGAGTACATCTTCAGCGACGCCGGGCAGATCAACCTGGCCAAGGGGCATGCGCGGCCGATCCGTGCCGAGCACCTGAAGCTGCCGGCAGACGTGCAGGCCAAGCTGCTGCCGAATGAGCAGTACAAGGCGGCGCAGCCGATCAAGAATGCCGAGGCCTGGGAAAAGACCTCCAAGGCACTGCCGCAGATGTGGCAGGAGCAAGTGATCATCGAGATGGAGTAAGGGGCTAGCTTTTGTAGTGCCTGATCCGGCCCTTTCGCGGGTGAACCCGCTCCCACAGGGACAGCGTGCACCTCAATGCTGGCGCACAACCCTGTGGGAGCGGGTTTACCCGCGAAGAAGGCAACGCGATTCATGACTGGAGCCACCATGCAACACAACGTCATCCTGGTCCTGCTCGACGGCCTCAACTACCAGGTCGCCCACCACGCCATGGGCCACCTGCACGCCTACGTCGAGGCCGACCGTGCCGCGCTGTACCGCGTGGAATGCGAATTGCCGTCGCTGTCGCGGCCGCTGTACGAGTGCATCCTCACCGGCGTGCCTCCGATCGACAGCGGCATCGTGCACAACAACGTCAACCGCCTGTCCAACCAGCGCAGCGTGTTCCACTACGCCCGCGAGGCCAACCTCGGCACCGCGGCAGCGGCCTATCACTGGATGAGCGAACTGTACAACCGCTCGCCCTTCGACCCGCAGCGCGACCGCCATACCCACGCACCGAAACTGCCGATCCAGCACGGGCTGTTCTACTGGGACGACCGTTACCCCGATTCGCACCTGCTGGCCGACGGCGAGTACCTGCGCCGCCGCCACGCCCCCAACTTCCTGCTGGTGCACCCGATGAGCATCGACGATGTCGGCCACCACCATGGCCTGGACAGCAGCCAGTATCGCAACGCCGCGCGCAGCGCCGACATCCTGCTGGCCGACTACCTGCCAGCCTGGCTCGAAGAGGGCTACCAGGTACTGGTTACCGCCGACCACGGCATGAACAACGACCGCTCGCACAATGGCCTGCTGACCGAGGAACGCGAAGTGCCACTGTTCGTCTTCGGCGATGCCTTCAGCCTCGACCCTGCGGCCAAACCGCTGCAGACCGAGCTGTGCGGAACCATCTGCGAGCTGCTTGGCGCGCCGCATGACAAGAGCGTCTGCCGGGAGCTGCTGAAGTGACCACACCCAAGCGCGGCAGCGCCCGTAGCCGCTACCTGGCCTTGCTGTGCCTGCTACCGTTCGCCGTGTTCTTCGTCATCTTCCAGATTGCCCCGCTGGCCTGGGTGGCGATCAACAGCCTGCAATCGGAAGCGGGCTGGGGCGTGGACAACTTCAGCAAGGTATTCGCCTCGAAGTTCTACTTGCAGGCTCTGCAACGCAGCCTGGAGATCAGCTTCTGGTCGAGCCTGTTCGGCATCGTCATCGCCACCCTCGGCGCCTACTCGCTGCGCCAGGTGGACTCGAAGCTGCGCGACTTCGTCAGCGCCTTCGCCAACATGACCAGCAACTTCGCCGGGGTGCCGCTGGCCTTCGCCTTCATCATCCTGCTCGGTTTCAATGGCGCGCTGACCCTGCTGCTGAAGCAGGTCGGCCTGCTGGAAGACTTCAGCATCTATTCCAAGAGCGGGCTGATCCTGGTGTACACCTACTTCCAGATCCCGCTTGGCGTGTTGCTGCTGTACCCCGCGTTCGACGCCCTGCGCGAAGACTGGCGCGAGTCGGCCGCGCTGCTGGGCGCCAGCCACTGGCAATTCTGGCGGCATATCGGCTTGCCGGTGCTGGCTCCGGCACTGTTGGGCACCTTCGTCATCCTGTTGGCCAACGCCCTCGGTGCCTATGCCACCGTGTACGCGCTGACCACCGGCAACTTCAACGTACTGCCGATCCGCATCGCCGGCCTGGTGGCTGGTGACATCAGCCTCGACCCCAACCTGGCCAGCGCCCTGGCGATGGTCCTGGTGGGGCTGATGACGCTGGTCACGGTGGTGCATCAATGGCTGCTGAAAAGGAGCTACCATGCGCGCTGACGCCCGTTCCGGCGGCTGGTACCACCGCGCCGTGGTCTACCTGCTGTTCCTCATCCTGCTGCTGCCGCTGGCCGGCACCCTGCTCTACTCGCTGGCCACCAGCTGGTCGGCCAGCCTGCTGCCCAGCGGCCTCACCTTCAAATGGTACATCGCGCTGTGGAGCGAGCCGCGCTTCCTGGCGGCCTTCGGCCAGTCGCTTCTGGTGTGCGTGGGCGCGCTGCTGCTGTCGGTGGTGCTGATCCTGCCGCTGCTGTTCGTGGTGCACTACCACTTCCCGAGGCTCGACGCGCTGATGAACATCCTCATCCTGCTGCCGTTCGCGGTGCCGCCGGTGGTGTCGTCGGTGGGGCTGTTGCAGCTGTATGGCAGCGGGCCCATGGCCATGGTCGGTACACCGTGGATCCTGATCGGCTGCTACTTCACCATCGCCTTGCCGTTCATGTACCGGGCCATTACCAACAACCTGCAGGCGATCAACCTGCGCGACCTGATGGACGCCGCCCAACTGCTGGGCGCCAGCACCTGGCAGGCAGCGCTGCTGGTGGTACTGCCGAACCTGCGCAAGGGCCTGATGGTGGCGTTGCTGCTGTCGTTCTCGTTCCTGTTCGGCGAGTTCGTGTTCGCCAACCTGCTGGTCGGCACCCGCTACGAGACCCTGCAGGTGTACCTGAACAACATGCGCAACAGCAGCGGCCACTTCAACAGCGCGCTGGTGATCTCGTACTTCGCCTTCGTGCTGGTACTGACCTGGGTCGCCAACCGCCTGAACAAGGACAAGACCTGACATGAGCTTCGTCAGCGTACAGAAACTGCAAAAAAGCTACGCCGGCAGCCCGGTGTTCGAAAACATCGACTGCCGTATCGAACGCGGCGAGTTCGTTACCCTGCTCGGCCCTTCCGGTTGCGGCAAGTCCACGCTGCTGCGCTGCATCGCCGGGCTGACCCCGGTGGACAGAGGGCAGATCCTGCTCGACGGCCATGACATCGTGCCGCTGAGCCCGCAAAAGCGTGGCATCGGCATGGTGTTCCAGAGCTATGCGCTGTTTCCCAACATGACTGTGGAGCAGAACGTGGCCTTTGGCCTGCGCATGCAGAAGGTCAAGGCCGACGAGAGCCAGGCCCGGGTGCGCGAGGCGCTGGAGCTGGTGGAACTGGGCAACTTCGCCGGGCGCTACCCGCACCAGTTGTCCGGCGGCCAGTGCCAGCGCGTGGCCCTGGCCCGCTCGCTGGTCACCCGCCCGCGTTTGCTGCTGCTCGACGAGCCACTGTCGGCGCTGGATGCGCGCATCCGCAAGCACCTGCGCGAGCAGATCCGCGCCATTCAGCGCGAGCTGGGGCTGACCACCATCTTCGTCACCCACGACCAGGAAGAGGCGCTGACCATGTCCGACCGCATCTTCCTGATGAACCAGGGGCGCATCGTCCAGAGCGGCGACGCCGAAACCCTCTACACCGCGCCGGTGGACCTGTTTGCCGCCGGCTTCATCGGCAACTACAACCTGCTCGACGCCGACAGCGCCAGCCGCCTGCTGCAGCGCCCGGTGGCCAGCCGCCTGGCGATCCGCCCCGAGTCGATCACCCTGGGCGTCAACGGCGAACTGGACGCCGAAGTGCGCAGCCACAGCCTGCTGGGCAATGTGATCCGCTACAAGGTGCGGGTGCGCGAGGTGGAACTGGTGGTCGATGTGCTCAACCGCTCACCGTCCGACCTGCATGCGGACGGGCAACGGGTAAGCTTGTCGATCGACCCCACGGCGCTACGGGAAGTGGCCTAAGGAGAATAAACACCATGGCACTGGCAATTTTCGATCTGGACGAAACCCTGATCCACGGCGACTGCGCATCGCTGTGGAGCGAGCAGATGGCCCGGCTGGGCTGGGTCGACGGCAAGGAATTTCTGCGCCGCGACCATGAGTTGATGGAGGCCTATGGCAAGGGCCACCTGCAGATGGAGGATTACATGGCCTTCAGCCTGGAGCCGATCGCCGGGCGCACCCTGGAAGAGGTCGAGCACCTGGTGGAGCCGTGGGTCGAAGAGGTGATCGAGCCGATCATCTACGGCGACGCCTGCCGCTGCATCGCCGAACACCGCAAGCGCGGGGATCGCATCCTGATCATTTCGGCGTCGGGTACGCACCTGGTCGGGCCGATTGCGGCGCGGCTGGGCGTGGACGAGTACCTGGCGATCGAACTGGAGGCGGTGAATGGGGTTTATACCGGCAAGACCCATGGGGTACTGACCTATCGCGAAGGGAAGATCACGCGGTTGCTGGAGTGGCTGGACCAGGAGCAGGAGAACCTGGAGGGGGCAAGTTTCTATTCCGACTCGCGCAACGATTTGCCGTTGTTGCTGAAGGTGGATCATCCGCATGTGGTGAACCCGGATGCGGTGTTGCGCGAGCATGCCGAGATCAACAAGTGGCCGATCCTGAGCTGGGTCTGAGGTAATCGCATTGCCTGCACCGGCCCTTTCGCGGGTAAACCCGCTCCCACAGGGAACACACAGTTTTCAAGCCTGTGGTAATCCCTGTGGGAGCGGGTTCACCCGCGAAGAGGCCTGGCCTGTTTACATCAGGCTAGGGTCGATCACCATCACCAGCTTGCCCGACACCTGGTTGGTCTCAAGCTCGGCATACGCCGCCTGGGCAAACTCCACCGGGTAGGTATCCACCAGCTGCGGCGACAGGCGCCCTTCGGCAAACAGCGGCCACACCTGCTGCTGCAATTCGCGCAACAACTCGGCCTTGAAGCCGTCATCGCGGTTGCGCAGTGTGGAACCGGTAATCTCCAGGCGCTTGCCCAGTACCTGCGCCAGGTCCAGCTCGAACTTGCGCCCGCCCATCAGGCCGATGATCACCCAGCGCCCGTCACGCGCCAGCAACTTGAGGTTGAGCTCACCGTAGCTGGCGCCCACCGGGTCAAGAATCACATCGAACGGGCCGAAACCTTCCAGCGCGTCCAGGTTCTCGTTACGTACCACACCACCGGCGGCGCCCAGCGCCTCGCAGTAGGCCAGGCGGTCCTGCGAACCGACGCTGACCCACACCGGGCTGCCGAACGCCTTGCACAACTGGATGGCAGCCGAGCCAACGCCGCTGGCGCCAGCGTGCACCAGCACCTTCTCGCCAGCTTTCACGCCACCCAGCTGGAAGATGTTCAGCCAGGCAGTGGCATACACTTCCGGCAACGCCGCCGCCTCGTGCAGGCTCAGGCCCTCGGGCACCGGCAGCACGTGACGGGCATCCACCACCACTTCCTCGGCCATGGCACCGCTGGCCAGCAGTGCGCATACCCGATCACCTACCCGCCAGTCAGCACCGGCACCCACTTCTTCGATCACGCCGGAACACTCCAGGCCCATGTATGGGCTGGCGCCTGGCGGTGGTGGGTACAAACCTTTCATCTGCAGCAGATCGGCGCGGTTCAGCCCCGCAGCAGCCACGCGAATGCGCACTTGGCCTGCGTCGCAGGTCGGGCGTTCGGCCTCGACCCAGGCCACATGTCCGTCAACGCCTTGCAATGCCTTCACAGTGCCTCCATAGTTGAATCATATGACCGAGCCTGGGAACGCCAAGTCCCCAGGCTTTTTGCAGTATGCATCCGGTTATTTGCAACCGGTGAACAGAAAAGACGGCCTACTATGCGTGATCAATTGTCTCCACGTCGAATCAGCATGAAGCATTTCCTCCCAAGCACCGCCCTGGCGCTGATGATCGGCCTGGGCAGCCTCACGCTCGGCGGCAATGCGGCGGCCGCCAACAAGTGGGACAGCCTGCAGCCGGACCGCGACGAGATCGTCGCCAGCCTCAACGTGGTGGAATTGCTCAAGCGCCACCACTACAGCAAGCCGCCGCTGGACGACGCCCGCTCGGTCATCATCTATGACAGCTACATCAAGCTGCTGGACCCGGCACGCAGCTACTTCACCGCCGCCGACATCGCCGAATTCGACAAATGGAAAACGCAATTCGACGATTTCCTCAAGAGCGGTAACCTGGACCCTGGCTTCACCATCTACAAACGCTACCTGGACCGCGTCAAGCAACGCCTGGACTTCGCCCTGGCCGAGCTGAACAAGGGCGTGGACAAGATCGACTTCAACGCCAAGGAAACCTTGCTGATCGACCGCAAGGACGCCCCGTGGCTGAAGAACCAGGCCGAGCTCGACGACCTGTGGCGCAAACGCGTCAAGGACGAAGTACTGCGCCAGAAGATCGCCGGCAAGGAACCCAAGCAGATCCAGGAAACCCTGACCAAGCGCTACAAGAACCAGCTGTCGCGCCTGGACCAGACCCGTGCCGAGGACATCTTCCAGGCCTACATCAACACCTTCGCCCAGTCCTACGACCCACACACCAACTACCTGTCGCCGGACAACGCGGAAAACTTCGACATCAACATGAGCCTGTCGCTCGAAGGCATCGGCGCAGTGCTGCAAAGCGACAACGACCAGGTCAAGATCGTGCGCCTGGTGCCGGCAGGCCCGGCGGCCAAGACCAAGCAGGTGGCACCGGCCGACAAGATCATCGGTGTGGCCCAGGGCAACAAGGAAATGGTCGACGTGGTCGGCTGGCGCCTGGACGAAGTGGTCAAGCTGATCCGCGGCCCGAAAGGCTCGGTGGTGCGCCTGGAGATCATCCCGGCCAGCAACGCGCCCAGCGACCAGACCAGCAAGATCGTGTCGATCACCCGCGAGGCGGTGAAGCTCGAAGAGCAGGCTGCGAAGAAGTCGGTGCTCAAGCTCAAGCAGGACGGGCGTGACTACAAGCTGGGCATCATCGAGATCCCGGCCTTCTACCTCGATTTCAAGGCCTACCGCGCCGGTGACCCGGAGTACAAGAGCACCACGCGTGACGTGAAGAAGCTGCTCACCGAGTTGCAGAAAGAAAAAGTCGACGGCGTGGTCATCGACCTGCGCAACAACGGCGGCGGCTCGCTGCAGGAAGCCACCGAGCTGACCAGCCTGTTCATCGAGAAAGGCCCGACCGTGCTGGTGCGCAACAGCGACGGCCGTGTCGATGTGCTGGAAGACGAAAACCCCGGTGCCTTCTACAAGGGCCCGCTGGCGCTGCTGGTCAACCGCCTGTCGGCCTCGGCGTCGGAGATCTTCGCCGGTGCCATGCAGGACTACCACCGTGCGCTGATCATCGGTGGCCAGACCTTCGGCAAGGGCACCGTGCAGACCATCCAGCCACTCAACCATGGCGAGCTGAAGCTTACCCTGGCCAAGTTCTATCGGGTTTCCGGGCAGAGCACCCAGCATCAGGGCGTGCTGCCGGACATCGACTACCCGTCGATCATCGACACCAAGGAAATCGGCGAGAGCGCCCTGCCCGAGGCCATGCCATGGGACACCATTCGCCCGGTGGTCAAGCCGGCGGCCGACCCGTTCAAGCCGTTCCTGGCCCAGCTCAAGGCGCAGCATGAAGCGCGCAGCGACAAGGACGCGGAGTTCACCTACATCCGTGATCGCCTGGCCCTGACCCAGAAGCTGATGAACGAGAAGACCGTCAGCCTCAACGAGCAGGACCGCCGTGCACGCCACGACGAAATCGAGGCCAAGCAGCTGGCACTGGAGAACATCCGCCGCAAGGCCAAGGGTGAAGAGCCGCTGAAGGAGCTGAAGAAAGAGGACGAGGACGCGCTGCCGACCGAAGATGAAAACACCAAGCCCGAAGACGATGCCTACCTGTCGGAAACCGGTCGCATTCTGATCGATTACCTGAGTGCGAGCACCAAGGTAGCCAAGAAGTAAGGCACTGCGGCAATGATGGCAAATTAGCTTCACCTGTCATCAAACAGTCATGGCGCTGTCGTGAAATAGAGGGGCCGGGCGTGAAAACGCCCGGCCCTTTCATTTTCAGGAAAACGTCATGACCGTCGCCGAACAGCTCAGTGCCTTGAGTGCCATCCTGGCTCAACGCAACATTCACAGTCTGTTCCAGCCGATCATGTGCCTGAGCGAGCAGCGGGTCTTCGGCCACGAGGCGTTGAGCCGCGGGCCGTCCAACAGCCCGCTGCACGCACCACTTAACCTCTTCACCATCGCCCGCCAGGCCGGCCGCCTGACCGAGCTGGAGGCAACTTGCCGGGAAAGCGCCTGCCGGCGTTTCAGCGAACAGCAGTTGCAGGGCAAGCTGTTTCTCAACATCTCACCGGAGTCGCTGCTAGAGCCGCACTATCCCTCCGGTCAGACCCTGAAGCTGCTCGAACAGGTCGGGCTGCCGCCCAGCCGGGTGGTGATCGAGCTGACCGAACACACCCCGACCGACGACTTCCAGTTGCTGTCCAACGCCCTGCACCACTACCGCGACATGGGCTTCTCGATTGCCATCGACGATCTGGGGGCGGGTTATTCGAGCCTGCGCCTGTGGTCGGAGCTGCGCCCCGAATACGTGAAGATCGACCGCCATTTCATCGACGGCATCCACCGCGACCCGCTCAAGCGCGAGTTCGTCGGTTCGATCTTGCAGATTGCCAGGGCGTCGAAGGCTCAGGTAATTGCCGAAGGCATCGAGCTGGCGGAAGAGCTGGCGGTGCTGGTGGAGATGGGTGTGGACCTGGTGCAGGGCTACCTGCTGGGACGGCCGCAGGAGCTGGGGGCGCGCGCAAGCTGGCCGCTACCGGCGCTGGTGAATGCTCCGCGGGTAGAACAGCCGACAGTGCGGCTCAATGCGACGACTGGGCAGTTGCTGGAGTTGTTTGGCCGGCACCAGCAACTGGATGCATTGGAGGTGGTAGATGCCGATGGCAGGGCTTGTGGATTGATTCACAGGGATGCACTGCCTGTTCCGGCCCTATCGCCGGCAAGCCAGCTCCCACAGGTACAACACAAGGCTCAACCCCTGTGGTGAACCTGTGGGAGCGGGTTTACCCGCGAAGAGGCCGGCACAGGCAAAAATCAGGCTGTTTCGGGGTAGCTGTACTCGAACACCCGCACTACCTCGGAGGCATGCCACGACGCCGCCTCCATGCCATCCACCGGCCCGGAGAAACGCCCCAGGCGCTCCACGCATTCAAAGAAGCCGGTACGCGGCAAACGGCTGGCACCCTGGCTGATCACCAGCGAGCTGCGCAATGGCTGCTCGGCGCGGGCATCCAGCACCGCCAGGTACTCCAGCGCGGCGGTCAGCGTCTGCATGGCCGGGCTGGGCAACTGCAAGCGCTCGATCAGCGCTCGATACGTCAGCAGGTGACGTTGACGACGGGCCAGGTCAAGCTCGCCCAGCAGGTTATCCCAGTGCTGACGGCTGATCCTGACCTGGCTCATGATGGCTCGCTCCAGCCAGCCACCCCCAGATGCCAAGCCAGGGCTCGGCGGATGGCAGCATCCGGCTGGCGCTCGCCCGATTCGATCATGGCCAGGTAAGCCGGGCTTACGCCGACATTGCGCGCCAGTTGCTCAGGCGCAATGCCCTTGGCCTGGCGAATCTGCGCCACTTCGCTGAAGGCTGGCAAGGGCGCACTGGCTGCATCGCCCTGCGCTGCACTGGCAACCACCTCGGCAGGTGCCTGCCCCGCGGCCTTGAGCAGTGCCTGGTACTGCTCCCAGGGAACGACGGCGTACTCGGGTTGACCGTCCCGGCTGATGACCTGAATACCCATTACAAACCCCTTTAAAAAGGATTACAGCATGTAATCCGTAGGCATAACCCTTATGCCAATTATATTACCAACTCTGGGGTCTGTGCAGTTGCGCTGCGGTTGCGGCCAGTTTTCACTGCGTGTTGCGTTCCAACCGCAGCGCTTCGGGGGTGGCCGGCAGGCGCTCGACCACGCGCAGCCGTTCGGGTGCCTGGCTGTCACGCCAGGCCTTGAAGCGCGCCAGTTCGTCGGCCACGGTCTTCAGCACCCAGCCCAGCACCGCGATGTCGTCCAGAAAGCCCACGCCCAGCAGCCAGTCGGGGATGGCGTCGATGGGGCTGACGAAATACAGCAGCCCGGCAACGATGGTGACCAGCGCCCTGGGGCTGATGGCGCGGTACTCGCCGCGCCACCAGGCCAGGCACAACGACTGCAGCAGCTTCACATCTTCACGCAACTGGCCGATGCGCGGGCCTTTGCGGGCTACCGCAAACAGCAAGGCCGGCAACCGGCCACGGCTGAGCAGGCGCTCGGCCAAGGGCAGGAAACGGGCGAAATTCCAGGGTGCGCTCATGGAGCCTCCAAGAGGGAAAGGTTATCCACATTTATTGTGGATAACCTTGTGAACAGGGCGACGTTTCCGACCCCAGGTGCCTGCCAGGCAAGGGCCCCGGTCAGATCGGGCGTTTTTTACACAGCCGTTTCACACCGTGGGTGCGTACGCCGCAAACAGTTTGCGTCAGAAGCCTCCTGCTTCTTCACGCTGCATTTCCTCGGACAGTATCAGCAGTTGCAGGTTCGTCCAACCACCCGGCACAAACGAAAACGCCCCGTCAGGACGGGGCGTTTTGCGTGGGCCAGCCAGTGTTACTTGGCAGGCGCTTCGGCCGGGGCCTCAGCAGGAGCTTCCGCTTCCGGCTCGGCACCTTGCAGCTGGGCCGGATCCTTGATGGCGATCAGTTCCAGGTCGAACACCAGTACCGAGTTGGCCGGGATCAGCGGGCTCGGGCTCTGCGCGCCGTAGGCCAGTTCAGCCGGGATGAACAGTTTGTACTTCTCGCCGACGTGCATCAGCTGCAGGCCTTCGACCCAACCCGGGATCACGCCGCTGACCGGCAGGTCGATCGGGCTGCCACGCTCGACGGAGCTGTCGAACACCTTGCCATCGATCAGCTTGCCTTCGTAGTGGACGGTGACCACGTCGGTCGCCTTGGGCTGCGGGCCGTCGGCCTTCTTGACCACTTCGTACTGCAGGCCCGAGGTAGTGGTGACCACGCCTGGTTTCTTGGCGTTTTCCTCGAGGAATTTCTTGCCGGCGGAAGCGGCTTCTTCGCTGGCCTTGGCCAGGCGCTCTTCGGCACGCTTCTGCAGCGCGGTGAAGGCCTCTACCAGCTCTTCGTCCTTGATGCGCTGTTCTTTCTTGCCAACGGCGTCTTCGATACCGAGGGCGACTGCTTTGGAATCAAGGTCTTCCATGCCTTCCTGAGCCAGGCTCTTGCCCATGTTCAGGCCGATACCGTAGGAGGCTTTCTGTGCCGGAGTCTTCAGCTCGGGGCTGCTGGTCTGTTGATCACAGCCAGCCAGTACCAGGCCTACCAGGGCAACCGCAGCCGCCAAACGATGCTGTTTCATGCTATTTCCTTGTTCATGCGCCAAAAGGGCAATCAGGGTAAAGCCGCGAGCTTAGCAGGCGGCCATGACCAATGGCTACCGGCATAGGAGCGGGTTTTGGTAAGGAAGTTCAGTAGTTAAACGCTTATTCATCAAAGGATGTGCAGCCAGTGGCCAGTATTGATCGGTTGCGACGCCTTTGCCCGGTTTTGCGGGGGATTTATTTAGCTGAATGCTGAGAAGCCTGCATTGGCCCTATCGCCGGCAAGCCAGCTCCCAAAGGGATGGCACCTGCTTCGGGCCTGTGGTCAACCTGTGGGAGCTGGCTTGCCAGCGATAGGGCCGAACCTGCGTTCAGGGATAGCTGCCCTCTCGATACTGCCCTGCCACCTCGCGCAACACCTCGCACACCCACTGCCCCGGCAGGCTCTGCGGCAAGGCGGCATTGCGACAGATGCCGACCGAGCCGCCCGGCTCGCGCACCCCCAGGTCGAGCTCGGCCAGTTCGCCCCGGCGCAGGTCGAGCAGCACCGCATCGCGCGGCGCCACCCACACGGCATCGCTGCCCAGCAGATAGCGCCGGCTCAGCGCCAGCGACAGGGTTTCCAGGCGCTGTGCCGGCATCTGGATGCCACATTGCACGAACAGGCTGTCGGCATGCTGACGGATGGTGGTGCCGGCTGGCGGCAGCACCAGCGGGTAACGCTCCACCTGCCCCCGCTCTACTGGCGTGGTTGCCAGCAGCGGGTGACGCGGTCGCACCACCAGGCTCATCGACTCGCTGTACAGGTGCTCGAACGACAGGCCCTGGATCTGCGGGCTGTCGGTCATGCGCCCGACCACCAGCTCCAGTTCACCCAGGCGCAACTGGCCGAGCAACTGCGCGCTGACCCCGGTGACCACGCTGATCACCAGCGCCTCATGCCGCTGGTGCAGGCGGCACAGCACTTCGGGCATGAGCAGGCCTTCGACCGTGGACAGCACTCCGATGCGTACTTGCGACGGCGCCCGCGCCTCGCCACGCAGGCTGCTGACACCATCGCGCAGGGCCTGCACGCTGGGCCCGGCGTAACGCATGAAACGCGTGCCGGCCGGGGTCAGCTCGACGCCCTGGCGGCTGCGCGCGAACAGCCGCGCTTCCAGCAGGTCCTCGAGCTCCTTGAGGGTCTTGGAGATGGCTGGCTGGCTGATTGCCAGGATGTCGGCAGCCCTGGCCAGGCTGCCCTGCCGGGCAATCTCCAGGAAGCACAGCAGGTGGCGGTACTTGATGCGGGTGTCGAGGTTCATGGGCTCAAGCTTAACGCATGCAGATAACCTGTACCGGCCCTTTCGCGGGTGAACCCGCTCCCACAGGGGGGCCCCACACCCTTACAGGTTAACGCGATACCTGTGGGAGCGGGTTCACCCGCGAAGGGGCCGGTAGAGACAAATCAGCATCAAGCCACAGCCAACTCCACCGCCTCCCCATTCAACCGCACCGGCCACACGCGAAGTCGCTGCCCGCTATCCTCCAGGCATTCCCCGCTCTGCAGGCTGAAGTGCTGCTTGTACAACGGCGCCGCCACCACCAGCTCGCCCTGCACACTGCCCACCAGCCCGCGGCCGATGATGTTGGCACCGGACCGCGGGTCGCGGTTGTCCACCGCATACAGCGGCTGCGCCTGCCCCGGCAGGTAGAACAGCGCCACCTGGGCCCCGTCGAGCCAGACCACCACCCCGGAATCGGCCACCAGGTCATCCGCCTGGCACACGGCCTGCCAGTTCTCGTGGGTTTTCACAGCAGCATTGGACAGGTTCATCAGACAGCCTCCTCGACGGTTGGGATCAGGTGCAGTGGCACAGCAGGCCGGCGCTGTTCGCGTTCGCGCACGAAGTGCACGTCCGGGTCGGCGCGGCGGTCGTTGACGAAAGTACGGAAGCGCTTGAGCTTCTCGGGGTCGCCAAGGGCGTTGGCCCACTCGCACTCATACTGGTCGACCACATGCTGCATCTGCGCTTCCAGCTCGCTGGCCAGGCCCAGGCTGTCGTCGATGATCACCTGCTTCAGGTAGTCCAGCCCGCCTTCCAGGTTCTCGCGCCACACCGAGGTGCGCTGCAGTTTGTCGGCGGTGCGGATGTAGAACATCAGCACGCGGTCGATCAGGCGTACGAGGGTCTCGTCGTCGAGGTCGGTGGCAAACAGTTCGGCATGCCGCGGGCGCATGCCGCCGTTGCCGCACACGTACAGGTTCCAGCCCTTGTCGGTGGCGATCACGCCGATGTCTTTGCTCTGTGCCTCGGCGCATTCGCGGGTGCAGCCAGACACCGCGAACTTGAGCTTGTGCGGGCTGCGCAGGCCTTTGTAGCGGTCTTCCAGGCGCAGGGCCATGCCGACGCTGTCCTGCACGCCGTAACGGCACCAGGTGCTGCCAACACACGATTTCACCGTGCGGGTCGACTTGCCGTAGGCATGGCCGGTTTCGAAGCCGGCCTCGATCAGCTCGCCCCAGATCAGCGGCAGCTCGTGCAACTGGGCGCCGAACAGGTCGATGCGCTGGCCGCCGGTGATCTTGGTGTACAGGTCGTACTTTTTCGCTACCTGGCCGATCACGATGAGCTTGTCGGGGGTGATTTCACCGCCGGGGATGCGCGGCACCACCGAGTAGGTGCCGTTCTTCTGCATGTTGGCCATGAAGGTGTCGTTGGTGTCCTGCAGCGGCACCAGCGCCGGGTCCATGATCGGCTGGTTCCAGCACGAGGCGAGGATACTGCCCACCGCCGGCTTGCAGATGTCGCAGCCAACGTGGCCCTTGCCGTGGCGCTCGAGCAGTTCGTTGAAAGTACGGATACCCTCTACCCGCACCAGCCCGTACAGCTCCTGACGGGTGTAGGCGAAGTGCTCGCACAGGCTCTTGTCCACCGCCACGCCACGGGCGGTCAGTTCGTGCTCGAACACCTGCTTGAGCAGTGCCGCGCAACCACCGCAACCGGTAGCGGCCTTGGTGCAGCCCTTGACTGCGGCAAGGTCGCCGCAGCCGCTGTCGATGGCGGCGCAGACTGCGCCCTTGCTGACGTTGTGGCAGGAGCAGATGGTCGCGCTGTCGGGCAGCGCATCAGCACCCAGGGCCGGTGCACCGTCGCCTTGCGGCAGGATCAGTGCCGCCGGGTCGGCCGGCAGGGCGATGCCGTTCTGGGCGTATTGCAGCAGGGTGTCGTAGTAACTGTTGTCGCCGACCAGCACCGCACCGAGCACGTGCTTGCCGCTGGCATCCACCACCAGCCGGCGGTAGGCGCTGTTGGCTTCGTCGATGAAGCGGTAGCTGCGTGCGCCCGGGGTGGCGCCATGGGCATCGCCGATGGAGCCGACATCCACGCCCAGCAACTTGAGCTTGGTCGACATGTCGGCACCGGTGAACTCGCCAGCGGCTTCACCCATCAGCAATGCTGCCAGGTTGCGCGCCATGCTGTAGCCCGGGGCAACCAGGCCGAACACGCTGCCGTTCCACGAAGCACACTCGCCAATGGCGAAAATGCATGGGTCGCTGCTGCGGCAGTGGTTGTCGATGACCACGCCACCACGCGCGGCAATGTCCAGGCCACAGGCACGGGCCAGGGCATCCTGCGGGCGGATACCCGCAGAGAACACGATCAGGTCGGTTTCCAGGTGCTCGCCGCCCTCGAAGTTCATGCGGTAGCGGTAGTCTTCACCCGCACCGATCGACTGGGTGGCACGCGACAGGTGCACACCAACACCCAGCGCTTCGATCTGCGCCTTGAGCGCGGCACCGCCCTCGCCGTCCAGCTGTACCGGCATCAGCCGTGGGGCGAATTCCACCACGTGGGCTTCCAGGCCCAGCGACTTGAGGGCGTTGGCTGCTTCCAGGCCAAGCAGGCCACCACCCACTACCACGCCACGGCGGGCACTGGCTGCGGCAGCGCGGATGGCATCGAGGTCGTCGAGGGTGCGGTAGACCAGGCGGGCATTGCCGCTGGAACCTTCGATCGGCGGCACGAAGGGGTAGGAACCTGTGGCCAGCACCAGCTGGTCGTAGCCATAGCGGCCCTCGGCGGTGACCACCTCAAAGCGCTCACGGTCGATTTCCAGCACCGCTTCGCCGAGGTGCAGGTGCACACCGCTGACGCCGTAGAAGTCCTGCCCGCACAGGGCCAGGGTTTCGGCACAGCTGCCGCCGAAGTACTCGGACAAGTGCACGCGGTCGTACGCACGTTGGCGCTCTTCGCCGAACACATGCACTTCGAAGCGCTGCAGGGCGCCGCGGCTGACCAGTTGTTCGACGCAATGATGGCCGACCATGCCGTTGCCGACGATGACCAGTCGCTCTCGTTGCCCGCTGCTCGCTGTTGCCTTCATAAGCCGATCCTCGATCAAAAAAAAAGCGCCTGGAGCCGAAGCTCCAGGCGCCTTTGCCTGTATTCATCACGGTTGGGGGCCCGGGTTGATCGCCGTTGATCAGGGGGCTTTGTTGTAACCAGGGTAAAGCAGGGAGTGTGCCAACCCTGTTTCCTGTACCGGCCTCTTCGCGGGTAAACCCGCTCCCACAGGGATCGCCACATTTTTCAGACCTGTGCAGTACCTGTGGGAGCGGGTTTACCCGCGAAGAGGCCGGCACACTTCATGCACATTCACAGTGCACTACACCCCATCCTGGGGCACGTCAGTACACATCCCGCCGATAGCGTTTGGCCTTGCTCAGATTCTCGACATAAGCCGCAGCCGCCACTGCATCCATGCCGCCATGCTCGGCCACGATCGCCCGCAACGCCGCATCCACATCCCTGGCCATGCGCTGCGCGTCGCCACACACATAGAAGTACGCCCCCGCCTCCAGCCACTGCCACAGCTGCGCGCCCTGTTCGAGCATGCGCTGCTGCACGTAGACCTTCTCGGCATGGTCACGCGAAAACGCCGTGTCCAGACGCAAGTGCCCTGTAGCCTGCCAGGCCTGCAGCTGCTCCTGGTAATAGAAATCGGTGGCCGCGTACTGCTCGCCGAAGAACAGCCAGTTGGCCCCTTTCGCCCCACGTGCCTCTCGCTCTTCGAGGAAGGCCCTGAACGGCGCAATGCCGGTACCAGGCCCAACCATGATCACCGGCACGCTGCCGTCCTCGGGCAGGCGAAAGTGCTTCGACACTTGCGGGAAGATGGCTACCTTCAGCGCCTGCGCACGGTCGGCAAGGAAGCTTGAGCACACGCCTTTGCGCGCGCCATAGCGCACCGTGGAAACGGTCAGGTGCACCTGCTGCGGGTGCGCCAGCGGGCTGGAGCTGATCGAATACAGGCGCGGCTGCAACGGCTTGAGCAGCTCCAGCCAGCTGGCCAACGGCAGCTGCTGGGGGAAGGCGCGCAGCACATCGACCAGTTGCCGCCCCCACAACCAGTCCTGCAGCTCGGCCTTGCACTCGGGCTGCAGCAGGCGCTGCAGGTCCGGGGCATTGCCAGCGAAAGCCTGCAGCTGCTGCGGGGTGACCTTGGCGATCTCCAGGTGCGCTTGCAGGGCTTCGGTCAACGGCATGGCGGGCTGGCCTTTCAGCTCGACCATGGTCTGGCCATCGAGCTGCATCAGCGCCAGCAACTCGTCGACCAGGGCCGGACAGTTGCGCGGCCAAACGCCCAGGGCATCACCAGCGGCATAGGTGAAGCCGCTGCCGCTCAGGTCGAACACCAGTTGACGGGTTTCCTTGGTGGCACCCGGGCCGTTGAGCAAGCGGTTTTCCAGCAGGGTGGCGGCCCAAGGTTGCTGCTTGCCGTAGGCCGACACGGGCGCAGGCTCGGTGACCGGTTGCGGTCCAGCGGCGCGGCCTAGCGTGGGCAGCAGCGCATCCAGCCAGGCGGCGAAGGCGTCGTCGAAGTCCGGCTCGCAGTCCACCCGCTGCAGCAGGCGCCGCCCCCCCAGCTCGGCCAGGCGCTGGTCGAGCTGGCGGCCAAAGCCGCAGAACTGGTCGTAACTGGAGTCGCCCAGGGCCAGCACGGCAAAAGGCAGTTCGGCGCAGTGGGCGCCCTCCTCGCCCTGCAAGGCGTGCCAGAATGCTGCTGCGCTGTCGGGCGCTTCGCCATCGCCAAAGGTGCTGGCGATCAGCACCACGCTGGCGGCGCCCTGCAGCTGGCGCGGGCTGACCGCTTCCATGCAACTGAGCTGCACATCGAGGCCGGCAGCGCGCAGGCGCTCGGCACAGCGTTCGGCCAACAGCTCGCCGTTGCCGGTTTGCGAAGCCCACAGCACCTGGTGCCGTGGTGCTTTCAACGTCACATCGGGCAGCGCCGCAGGCTGGGCGAACAGCCCGGCCAGCAAACCATCGACGAACAGCCGGCGGTTGGCGGCCAGCGGCGCACTGGCCGGCAGGCAGGGCACGCCCTCGGCGCGGGCCTGGTCCAGGCCCAGCAGGAAGCCTTGCAGGTAATGGCGCTCTTCCTCGGCCAGCACCGGGGCTGGCAGGGCGTCCAGGCCAAGCAGTCGGGACAGGGTGGCGGTCGGCATGCGGGCAGGCTCCGGATTGGCAGTGTTCAGATCAAGGGCTTCGATGCGCTCACCGGCAACCCGCTCCAGGGTCACGGCACAATGCTTGAACGCTGGCTGCAGCGACAGCGGGTCGACCGCATCGCAGGTCACGGCGTTGATCGCCAGCTGCTCGCCGATCAGGTCGTTCCAGTGGAACGGGGCAAAGCAGTTGCCCGGCATCACCCGGTCGCTGATTCGCACGGGCAGCACGGCCTGCCCACGGCGCGAGCGAATGGCCACCTGGTCCTTTTCGGCGATGCCCAGCCGGGCAGCATCGTCGCGATGGATTTCCACGTAGGGGCCGGGCTCCAGCTTGTTCAGCGCCGGTACCTTGGCGGTCTTGGTCAGGGTGTGCCACTGGTGCTGTACGCGGCCGGTATTCAGCACCATGGGGTAATCGGCATCTGGCAGCTCCGCTGCCGGCAACCAGGGGCGGGCGAAGAAGCGAGCCTTGCCGCTGGCGGTCGGGAAAGCCAACGTCGGGCACTCGCCCTGGGCATCGCGCAGCTGCGTCTGGCTGCTGCCGTCGTTGCGATAGCGCAATGGGCTGCGCGGGTTGTCGCGGCCCGGGGCGCAGGGCCACTGGTGCGGCTGCTCGCGCAGTTCGGCATAGCCGATGCCCCGCAGGTCGTAGCCGGTGGTTGGGTTGTGGAAGCGGCGGATTTCTTCGTACACCGCTTCGGCATCGGGGTAGTCGAAGGCGTCGGCGTAGCCCATGGCACAAGCGACCCGGGCGATGATCTGCCAGTCTGGCAGGCTCTGCCCGGGCGGTTCGACGGCGCGTGGCATGAGGGTGAGGTTGCGCTCGCTGTTGATCATCACGCCCTCGCCTTCGGCCCACAGCGCAGCCGGTAGCAGGATGTCGGCGTAGCGGTTGGTCTCGGTGTCGAGGAAGGCATCCTGGGTAATCACCAGCTCAGCCTGGCGCAGGCCGTCGATCACCTGCTGGCGGTTGGCGACACTGGCCACCGGGTTGCTGCAGATGACCCAACAGGCTTTGACCACGCCGCTTTTCATCTGCTCGAACAGCGCCACCGTGCCCTCGCCGCCTTCGCTGCGCAGGCTGCCTGGGGCCAGTTGCCATTGCTGCTCGACGAAGGCCCGGTCTTGCGCTACCAGCGCCGAGCGCTGGCCTGGCAGACCGGGGCCCATGTAGCCCATCTCGCGGCCGCCCATGGCATTGGGTTGGCCAGTCAGCGAGAACGGCCCGCTGCCGGGGCGGCAGATGGCACCCGTGGCCAGATGCAGGTTGCAGACCGCATTGGTGTGCCAGGTGCCGTGGATGCTCTGGTTCAGCCCCATGGTCCAGCAGCTCATCCAGTTGCTGGCGCTGCCGATCCATTCGGCGGCCTTGACGATGTCGGCCTCGGCCAACCCGGTAATGGCGGCCACGCGGTCAGGGGTGTAGTCATCGAGAAAGGCCGGCAGTTCGTCCCAGCCTTCGGTGTGGCGGGCGATGAAGCCGGGGTCGGTGTGGCCGTTACGCAGCAGCAGGTGCAGCAGGCCGTTGAGCAAGGCCATGTCGCTGCCGGGGCGCACCTGCAGGAACAGGTCGGCCTTGTCGGCGGTAGCGCTGCGCCGCGGATCGACGACGATCAGCTTGGCACCCGCCTTGACCCGGTCGAGCAGGCGCAGGAACAGGATCGGGTGACAGTCGGCCATGTTGGCGCCGATGACCAGGAATACGTCGGCATGCTCGAAGTCCTGATAGCTGCCGGGCGGGCCATCGGCACCGAGCGACAGCTTGTAGCCGCTGCCGGCACTGGCCATGCACAGGCGCGAGTTGGACTCGATGTGGCGGGTGCGGATAAAGCCCTTGGCCAGTTTGTTGGCCAGGTACTGGGCCTCCAGCGACATCTGCCCGGACACGTACAGTGCCACAGCGTCAGGGCCGTGCTGGTCGATGATGCCACGCAGGCGCGCAGCGGCGGTGGCGATGGCCTGGTCGATGCCGGTTCGCGCTGGCTGCTGGCTGCGCTGCTGGCGTACATAGGCATCCTCCATGCGCCCGGCGGCGGTCAGCGGCAGGTGTGCGGTGAGGCCTTTGGTGCACAGGCGGCCAAAGTTGCTGGGGTGCTGCTTGTCGCCGCTGATCTTGCCGACCTTGCCATCGGCAACGCTCATGACGATGCCGCAACCGACGCCGCAATAGGGGCAGACGCTGCGCACTTCGCTGTTGGCCATGGGCGGGCTCCTGTGGGGAACGCAAAAGGCGCCGGCTGCTCCGGCTTGCTGGGCAAGCGGGGCAACACGGCGCCTTTGTCGTGAAGTTTTGTGGGCTGTCGACGTTGATAGCCCTGGGTAGCGGTAGATCAGCAATTTATGGGCCAGCTGTGCCGACCCTTTCGCGGGTGAACCCGCTCCCACAGGTACATCGCAGCCCTCAGGCCCTGTGATATCCCTGTGGGAGCGGGTTCACCCGCGAAGAGGCCGGCACAGGGAGTGCACCATGCGATGGCAACCCCGCCCCCCATGGCGCTATGCTGGGGCAAATTCCAGCATGAGCAACCGCCCTCCCCCCATGTCCCAGGTGATTATCAAGACCCCCGCCCAACTCGACCTGATGCGCCGCGCCGGCCAGCTGCTTGCCCAGGTGTTCGCCGACCTCGACAGCTTCATCCGCCCTGGCGTGACCACCATGCAGATCAACGACCGCGCCGAAGCGTTCATCATCGGCACGCTCAAGGCCCGCCCGGCGAGCAAGGGCCAGTACGGGTTCCCTTATTCGCTAAACACCTCGGTAGACCATGTGGTGTGCCATGGCATGCCCAAGGCCGATGAAGTGCTGAAGGAAGGCTCGATCATCAACGTCGACATCACCCTGGAACAAGGCGGCTACATCGCCGACTCGTCGAAGATGTACAGCATCGGGCCAATCAGCGATGAGGCGCAGCGCCTGGTCGACACCACCTATGACGCGCTATGGAAAGGCATCGAACAGGTACGCCCCGGGGCTACGTTGGGCGATATCGGCCATGCCATCCAGACCCATGCCGAAGCGGCGGGCTACAGCGTCGTGCGTGAGTATTGCGGGCATGGCATTGGCCAGCAGATGCATGAAGGGCCCGAGGTGCTGCACATTGGCCAGCGCGGGATGGGCCTGAAGTTGAAGCCGGGGATGGTGTTCACCATCGAACCGATGATCAACCAGGGCGGACGCGGGACGCGCACGCTGAAGGATGGCTGGACGGTGATTACCCGCGACCACAGCTTGTCGGCGCAGTGGGAGCATACCGTGGCGGTGACCGAGGATGGGTTTGAAGTGCTGACATTGCGGGAAGAAGAGCGTCGCGGCTGAAATTGCCGGGGGCGCAAAGCGGCCCCAGGATTTCATGAGCGATGAAATCGCTCAGGATGCAGAAACAAAAAAAGCGACCCTAGGGTCGCTTTCTCTGTTACTTCCGGGTGTTCAGTAGGCCCTGGAAGCGGAATATGGCGCAGCGGACGGGACTCGAACCCGCGACCCCCGGCG
>NZ_JAFGYI010000003.1:58297-222991 GCF_017490905.1 Pseudomonas sp. 32_A
TGACAGGCCGGTATTCTAACCGACTGAACTACCGCTGCGCTAAACATCGAGTGGTGGGTGATGACGGGATCGAACCGCCGACCCTCTGCTTGTAAGGCAGATGCTCTCCCGGCTGAGCTAATCACCCATGTCTCTCGGTGTGGCGCGCATTCTACGGGTGACTTGGAGCTCTGGCAAGCACTTATCCAACTTTTTGCAAATTTCGCTAAAACACCAAATCGCAGGCACAAAAAAAGCGACCCTAAGGTCGCTTTCTCTGTTACTTCCGGGTGTTCAGTAGGCCCTGGAAGTGAAATATGGCGCAGCGGACGGGACTCGAACCCGCGACCCCCGGCGTGACAGGCCGGTATTCTAACCGACTGAACTACCGCTGCGCTAAACATCGAGTGGTGGGTGATGACGGGATCGAACCGCCGACCCTCTGCTTGTAAGGCAGATGCTCTCCCGGCTGAGCTAATCACCCTTCGTCTCGGTGTGGCGCGCATTCTACGGACGGCTCCGTACACTGGCAAGCACTTTTTAAACTTTTTTCAAAAAAAACCTCAGGCCTTTCAAAGACCTAGCGTTGCCACGTGCACCTTTACATCCAGCTACAGCTACTGGCACTCCGACAGGGTTGGCCTGAGAGCACCGCTCGGAGAATAATGCCCGCCTCATGCATTAAGGAGAGATTGCCCCTCATGTGGTTCAAGAACCTGCTGACCTACCGCCTGACCCAGGAAGTCCCATTCGAGCCTGAAGCGCTGGAAGCGGCACTGGCCAGCAAGCCGGCCCGCCCCTGCGCCAGCCAGGAGCTGACCACCTATGGTTTCGTCGCGCCATTCGGCAAGGGCGAAGACGCTCCTCTGGTGCATGTCAGCGGCGAGTACCTGCTGATTGCCGCGCGCAAGGAAGAACGCATCCTGCCCAGCAGCGTGGTCAACGACGCGGTAAAGGAAAAGGTCGAAGAGATCGAGACCGAGCAGATGCGCAAGGTCTATAAAAAGGAACGCGACCAGATCAAGGACGAGATCATCCAGGCCTTCCTGCCGCGCGCGTTCATCCGCCGCTCGATGATCTTCGCTGCCATTGCCCCGCGCCTGGGCGTGATCCTGGTCAACTCGGCCAGCGCCAAGCGTGCCGAAGACCTGCTGTCGACCCTGCGTGAAGTGATGGGCTCGCTGCCGGTGCGCCCGGCCACCGTGAAAATCGCACCGGTTGCCACCATGACCGAGTGGGTCAAGTCGCAGGAAGCTGCCGAAGGCTTCTATGTGCTGGACGAGTGCGAACTGCGCGACACTGCCGAAGACGGCGGCATCGTGCGCTGCAAGCGCCAGGACCTTACCGGCGAGGAAATCCAGCTGCACCTGAGCACTGGCAAGGTGGTCACCCAGTTGGCCCTGGCCTGGCAGGACAAGCTGTCGTTCATTCTGGATGACAAGATGGTGATCAAGCGCCTGAAGTTCGAAGAGCTGCTGCAGGAGCAGGCCGAACAGGACGGTGGCGATGAGGCTGCCCAGCAGTTCGATGCCAGCTTCCAGTTGATGATGATGACCTTTGCCGAATTCCTGCCGGTGCTGTTCGAGGCGCTGGGTGGGGAAGAGATCCCGCAAGGGGTCTGAGGTAAATGAGGTATCGGTGCAGGCCTGAAAGATATTTTTTGCCTGCACCGGCCCTATCGCCGGCAAGCCAGCTCCCACAGGAACACCACAGTATTCGGAACCTGTAGCGTACCTGTGGGAGCTGGCTTGCCGGCGATAGGGCCCCTGAAATTCACGCAGCTATAAATAGAAAAGGAATTGCCCCCATGCGTGCCCTCGCCACCCTCAGCCGCTTCGTCGGCAATACCTTCGCCCTGTGGGTGCTGGTGTTCGCCGTACTGGCCTTCCTGCAACCGCAATGGTTCATCGCCCTGAAGGTGGCCATCGTGCCGCTGCTGGGCCTGGTGATGTTCGGCATGGGCCTCACCCTCAAGCTCGATGACTTCGCCGCCCTCGCCCGCCAGCCCTGGCGGGTGATGCTGGGGGTGGTCGCGCACTTCGTGATCATGCCGGGCATGGCCTGGCTGCTGTGCCAGCTGTTCCACCTGCCGCCGGAAATCGCCGTGGGCGTGATCCTGGTTGGTTGCTGCCCGAGCGGCACTGCGTCGAACGTGATGGTCTGGCTGTCGCGCGGCGACCTGGCGCTGGCGGTGGCGATCGCTGCGGTGACCACCCTGCTCGCCCCGCTACTGACCCCGGCGCTGATCTGGTTCCTGGCTTCGGCCTGGTTGCCGGTGTCCTTCATGGACATGTTCTGGTCGATCCTGCAGCTGGTGATGCTGCCGATCGTGCTCGGGGTGCTGGCCCAGCGGCTGCTTGGCGCGCGGGTGCAGGCGGCGGTGCAGGTACTGCCGCTGGTGTCGGTGGTGAGCATCGTGATGATCGTGTGCGCGGTGGTGGCGGCCAGCCAGGCGAAGATCGCCGAATCGGGGCTGCTGATCATGGCTGTAGTGGTATTGCACAACAGCTTCGGCTACTTGCTGGGGTACCTGACCGGCAGGCTGTGCAAGCTGCCACTGGCACAGCGCAAGTCGCTGGCGCTGGAGGTGGGCATGCAGAACTCCGGGCTGGGCGCGGCACTGGCAGCGGCGCATTTTTCGCCGCTGGCTGCGGTGCCGAGTGCGTTGTTCAGTGTCTGGCACAATATTTCCGGGGCGCTGCTGTCGACCTGGTTCCGGCGCATGGGGGAACCTGTGGCAGAAGCTGAAGGTGGGGAACCGGCCAGGCATTGATGTTGCCTGCACTGGCCCTTTCGCGGGTAAACCCGCTCCCACAGGTAATGCACAGGTCTGAAAATTGTGGAGATCCCTGTGGGAGCGGGTTTACCCGCGAAGAGGCCCGCACAGGCTTGCCCACAGTGCTGCAGGTGTGCACCATGTATCCACTGTGAGGACGACCTCACGACGCACCGCGTGACCATTCCGGGGACGGCCCCATCATTGACAACGATGGAGACACACCATGTCCTGGATCATCCTGTTCTTCGCCGGCCTGTTCGAGGTCGGCTGGGCCGTCGGCCTGAAATACACCGACGGCTTCAGCAAGCCACTGCCCACCGTCCTCACCGTCGCCGCCATGGCCATCAGCCTGGGCCTGCTGGGCCTGGCCATGAAAGAGTTGCCGCTGGGTACCGCCTATGCCATCTGGACCGGCGTCGGCGCGGTCGGCACGGTGATCGCCGGCATCATCCTGTTCGGCGAGTCCATGGCCCTGGTACGCCTGGTCAGCGTGGCGCTGATCGTTACCGGCCTGGTCGGCCTGAAAGTCAGCGCCAGCTAACGCCCTCCGCCTAGCGCAGGTTGCCGCGCAGGCGGCTGACCTGCTCACGCAACGCCTCTGGCTGCGCCGCCTCCACCGGGATGGCGGCGCCTGCCACGATGGTCACCCGGGACCACAGGCGCTTGAAAAAGCCCTTGGCCGGGTCACGGCTGAAGAAGCTGCCCCAAAGCCCCTGCAAGGCCAACGGAATGACCGGCACCGGGGTTTCTTCGAGGATGCGGTTGACGCCGCCCTTGAACACATCGATTTCGCCGTCCCCGGTCAGCTTGCCCTCCGGGAAGATGCATACCAGCTCGCCATCGGCCAGGTACTCGGCAATGCGCGCGAAAGCACGTTCGTAGATGGCCAGGTCCTCGTTGCGCCCGGCAATCGGGATGGCGCCTGCGGTGCGGAACACGAAGTTGAGTACCGGCAGGTTGTAGATCTTGTAATACATGACGAAGCGGATCGGCCGACGGATCGCCCCGCCCAGCAGCAGCGCATCGACGAACGACACGTGGTTGCACACCAGCAGCGCCGCGCCTTCGTCGGGAATGCGCTCGAGGTCGCGGTGCTGCACGCGGTACATCGAATGGCTGAGCAGCCAGATCAGGAAGCGCATGGTGAACTCGGGCACGATCCTGAAGATATAGGCGTTGACCGCGATATTGAGCAGCGACACCACCAGGAACAGCTGCGGGATGCTCAACTCGGCCAGGCCCAGCAGGATGATGGTGAGTACTGCCGACACCACCATGAACAGGGCATTGAGGATGTTGTTGGCAGCGATCACCCGGGCGCGCTGGTCTTCGGGCGTGCGGGCCTGGATCAGTGCATACAGCGGTACGATGTAGAAGCCGCCGAACACCCCAAGGCCGACGATCGACAGCAGGATCCACCAGGCCTGGCCCATGCCCAACAGCGCCAGCCAGTCGTGCGGCGCCGCAGCAGCCGGTACATCGCCGGAGTGCCACCACCACAGCAGGCCGAACAGGCTCAGGCCGAACGAGCCGAAGGGCACCAGGCCGATTTCCACCTTGCGCCCGCTAAGCCGCTCGCATAGCAGCGAACCCAGGGCAATCCCCACCGAGAACAAGGTCAGTACCAGGGTCACCACCGTGCCATCACCGTGCAGCCAGTCCTTGGCGTAGGCCGGGATTTGCGTGAGGTAGATGGCGCCGACGAACCAGAACCACGAGTTGCCGACGATCGAGCGCGACACCGCCGGCGGCTGCCCCAGGCCCATGCGCAGGATCGCCCAAGACTGCTTGAAGATATTCCAGTCCAGCGGCATTTGCGGCGAGGCGGCGGCGGCCCGCGGGATCCAGCGGCTGGCCAGGTAGCCGAGCACGGCGGTGCCGACCACGCCACCGGCCACCACGGCGGCATAGCTTTCGCTCGACATCATCACCCCGGCGCCGATGGTGCCGGCGAGGATCGCCAGGAAGGTACCGGTTTCCACCAACCCATTGCCGCCGACCAGTTCTTCCTCGCGCAGGGCCTGCGGCAGGATCGAGTACTTCACCGGGCCGAACAGCGCCGAATGGGTTCCCATGCCGAACAGCGCCACCAGCATCAACGTCAGGTGGTTGGTGATGAAGCCGAGTGCGCCTACCGACATGATCGCGATCTCGGCCAGCTTGATGGCCCGGATCAACGCATCCTTGGCGAACTTCTCGCCAAACTGCCCGCCCAGCGCCGAAAACAGGAAGAACGGCAGGATGAACAGCAGGGCGCACAGGTTGACCCAGATCGAACGGTCACCGTCGCCCAGGCTGAGCTTGAACAGGATCGCCAGGATCAGCGACTGCTTGAACAGGTTGTCATTGAAGGCACCCAGCGACTGGGTGATGAAAAACGGCAGGAAACGCCGCTTGCCGAGCAAGGTGAATTGCGAGGAATGACTCATCGTCCATGGTCCTGAGGGCTTTTCAATTGGAGGCGCGCCGGGCGCGACAAGCCACAAATCTGCATGGGAAATGCACTGACTGGCAAGCGCTCAAGGATTCTGGAGGGCTGTACCGGCCCTTTCGCGGGCGTGCCCGCGAAAGGCCTGCGCAGCAGGCCTCTGTTGGCATATGCTGGTCACCACGGCAAAACAGAACAACAAGGATGTGTATGCTCGCCGCCATAAAACGCTACCCGCACACTGTACGCCTGCTGCTCGGCACCACCTTCACCCTCACCGTCGCCCGTGCCCTCACCCTGCCCTACCTGGTGGTGTACCTGGCCGACAATTTCCAGCTGCCGATCAGCCAGATCGGCCTGCTGATCGGTGGCGCACTGATCATCGCCTCGCTGCTGAGCCTGTATGGCGGCCACCTGGTGGATACCTTGCGCAACCACACACTGGTCAGCGCCAGCACTTTGCTGTTTGCCCTGGCCTTTGTCGGCGCGGTCGCCAGCAACTCGGCACTGCTGTTCTTTCTCTGCCTGATAATGATCAACCTGGCCCTGGCAGTGGTCGACATCGCCGCCAAGGCGGGCTTCTGCGCATTGCTCCCGGTGGAGGAGCGGGCCGAAGTGTTCGCCATCAAGTACACCCTCAGCAACGTCGGCTACGCCGCCGGCCCGCTGCTGGGGGTGGCCATGCTGGAGCTGAATGACCATATGCCGTTCATCGCCTCCGCCCTGCTCGGCCTGGGCATGTGCCTGGCCTACTGGCGCCTGGGTGACCGCAGCCTGCAGGCCAGTGTGCCGGACAAGCCCGGGGTCGGCTTCGGCCAGGTGGCACTGGGGCTGGCCCGTGACCGGCGGCTGGTATGCTTCACCCTGGGCGGGGTGCTGAGCGCGGTGGTATTCGGCCAGTTCACCGCCTACTTGTCTCAGTACTTGGTGGTAACCAGCAGCCCGGCTGAGGCGGCGCGCCTGATCGGCTACCTGGTGACCACCAACGCGGTGACGGTGATCGCCCTGCAGTACCTGATCGGCCGCCGCATCAGCCGCCAGCGCCTGATGCCCTGGCTGCTGGCCGGCATGGGCCTGTTCATCGCCGGGCTGCTGGGCTTTGCCTTTGCCGGTTCGGCGCTGGCGTGGTGCCTGGCGATGCTGGTGTTCACCCTGGGCGAGATCATCGTGATCCCGGCCGAGTACATGTTCATCGACCTGATCGCGCCGGAGCACTTGCGTGGGGTGTATTACGGAGCACAGAACCTGTCCAACCTCGGCGCGGCGCTGGGGCCGGTGATGGTGGGGTTCGCCCTGGTGCATCTGTGGCCGGGGGCGATCTTCTACCTGCTGGTGTTGTCGGTGATACTGGCGGGAGTGTTTTATTGGCTGGGTACCCGTAGAGGATGATGTCTGCTCTGCTGGCCTCTTCGCGGGTGAACCCGCTCCCACAGTGCAGTACCTGTGGGAGCGGGTTCACCCGCGAAAGGGCCGGCACAGGTTAAAGAGAACCCTGCGACCACCTGCCACTGCGACCATCGTCTGCGCTGACGAAGCGGCACCTGCGTGCCAGACTGATTGATCGGGACCGCGTTATCTTTTTGCTTCGGAGTTTTCATGTCGTTGTCCAGCGGGCTGATCGCCGTGGTCGCCCTGGCCTATATGGCCATCATGTTCGCCATCGCCTTCTACGGCGACCGCCGCAGCACGCCGTTGCCGCCGAAGCTGCGTGCCTGGGTGTACAGCCTGTCGCTGGCCGTGTACTGCACCAGCTGGACCTTCTTCGGCGCGGTCGGCCAGGCCGCCGAACAGCTCTGGGCATTCCTGCCGATCTACCTGGGCCCGGTGCTGCTGCTGATCTTCGCACCCTGGGTGCTGCAGAAGATGGTGCTGATCAGCAAGCAACAGAACATCACCTCGATTGCCGACTTCATCGCCGCGCGCTACGGCAAGTCGCAATCCCTGGCGGTGGTCGTGGCGCTGATCTGCCTGATCGGCGTGCTGCCGTACATCGCCTTGCAGCTCAAGGGCATCGTGCTGGGCGTGAACCTGCTGATCGGCGCCAATGCCGATGCCACCGGCACCCGCGTACAGGACACCGCACTGGTCGTGTCGTTGGTACTGGCACTGTTCGCCATCGTCTTCGGTACCCGCAGCCTGGACGTGACCGAACACCACCGCGGCATGGTCCTGGCGATTGCCTTCGAATCGTTGATCAAGCTGCTGGCCTTCCTGGCCGTAGGTATCTTCATCGTCTTCAACCTGTATGACGGCTTCGACGACCTGTTCAGCCAGGCCCGCCAATCGATCCACCTGCAGGACTATTGGCAGGAGACCATCAACTGGCCGTCGATGGTGGTACAGACCGCCGTGGCGATGATGGCGATCATCTGCCTGCCACGGCAGTTCCACGTTACCGTGGTGGAGAACATCGAACCCCAGGACATGCGCCTGGCGCGCTGGGTATTCCCGATGTACCTGGCACTGGCCGCGCTGTTCGTGGTGCCGATTGCCCTGGCCGGGCAGATGCTGCTGCCGGGCACGGTGATTTCCGATTCGTTCGTCATCAGCCTGCCGCTGGCCGAGGCACACCCGAGCCTGGCCCTGCTGGCATTCATCGGTGGTGCCTCGGCGGCCACCGGCATGGTCATCGTCGAGGCCGTGGCGCTATCGACCATGGTCTCCAACGACATGCTGCTGCCCTGGCTGCTGCGCCGTACCAACGCCGAGCGGCCGTTCGAGGCGTTCCGTCACTGGATGCTCTCGGTACGCCGGGTGACCATCGTGGTGATCCTGCTGCTGGCGTATGTCAGCTACCGCCTGCTGGGCTCCACCGCCAGCCTGGCGACCATCGGCCAGATCGCTTTCGCCGCCGTGACCCAACTGACCCCGGCCATGCTCGGTGCGCTGTACTGGAAACAGGCCAACCGCCGCGGTGTGTTCGCCGGCCTGGCCGCTGGTATTTTCCTGTGGTTCTACACCCTGGTGCTGCCGATTGCCGCGCACAGCGTGGGCTGGTCGCTGCAGCTGTTCCCAGGGTTGGCGTGGCTGCACGGCAACCCGCTGAACCTGCCGATCAGCCCGCTGACCCAGGGCGTGGTGCTGTCGCTGGCGGGCAACTTCACCCTGTTCGCCTGGGTCTCGGTGCTGTCGCGCACGCGGGTTTCCGAGCACTGGCAGGCCGGCCGCTTCATAGGCCAGCAGACCAGCGCCAGGCCTAGCAGCAAGCCGCTGCTGGCGGTGCAGATCGACGACCTGCTGACCTTGGCCTCGCGCTTCGTCGGTGAAGAACGCGCCCGGCAGAGCTTCATCCGCTTCGCCTACCGCCAGGGCAAGGGCTTCAACCCCAACCAGAACGCCGACGGCGACTGGATCGAACACACCGAACGCCTGCTGGCCGGGGTACTCGGCACCTCGTCGACCCGTGCCGTGGTCAAGGCCGCCATCGAAGGCCGCGACATGCAACTGGAAGACGTGGTGCGTATCGCCGACGAAGCCAGCGAGGTGCTGCAGTTCAACCGCGCCCTGCTGCAAGGGGCCATCGAGAACATCAACCAGGGCATCAGCGTGGTCGACCAGAACCTGCACCTGGTGGCCTGGAACCGCCGTTACCTGGAACTGTTCAACTACCCCGACGGGCTGATCAGCGTGGGCCGGCCGATCGCCGACATCATCCGCTACAACGCCGAGCGCGGGCTGTGCGGCCCGGGCGAGGCGCAGGTGCATGTGGCGCGGCGCCTGCACTGGATGCGTCAGGGCCGTGCGCACTCCTCCGAGCGCTTGTTCCCCAATGGCCGGGTGATCGAACTGATCGGCAACCCGATGCCGGGCGGCGGTTTCGTCATGAGCTTCACCGATATCACCCCGTTCCGCGAGGCCGAACAGGCCCTGCGCGATGCCAACGAAGGCCTGGAGCAACGGGTGGCGGAACGCACTCATGAGCTGTCGCAACTGAACCAGGCGTTGTCCGAAGCCAAGAGCCGTGCCGAAGCGGTGAGCCAGTCCAAGACCCGTTTCCTGGCTGCGGTCAGCCATGACCTGATGCAGCCGCTGAATGCCGCCCGGCTGTTCTCCGCCGCCTTGTCGCAGCAAGCCGAGGGCATGAACGACGAGGCCCGCCAGCTGGTGCAGCACATGGACAGCTCGCTGCGCTCGGCCGAAGAGCTGATCAGCGACCTGCTGGACATCTCGCGCCTGGAAAACGGCAAGATCACACCGGATGCCAAACCCTTTGCCCTCAACGAGCTGTTCGACACTCTGGGCGCAGAATTCAAGGTGCTGGCCGCCGAGAAGGGCCTGGAGTTCCGCCTGCGTGGCAGCCGCCTGCGGGTGGACAGCGACATGAGGCTGCTGCGCCGGGTGCTGCAGAACTTCCTGACCAACGCCCTGCGCTATGGCAAGAGCCCGATCCTGCTGGGTGCACGGCGCCAAGGTGAGCGGTTGTGGCTCGAGGTTTGGGACCGCGGCCCGGGCATCGCCGACGACAAGCTGCAGGAGATCTTCCAGGAGTTCAAGCGCCTGGATAGCCACCAGACCCGCGCCGAGAAGGGCCTGGGCCTGGGCCTGGCGATCGCCGACGGCCTGTGCCGGGTGCTGGGGCACAAGCTGGAAGTGCGCTCGTGGCCGGGCAAGGGCACGGTGTTCCGCGTCAGCGTACCGATTGCCCGCCAGGCCGCCCCGGCGTCCACCGCACCCGTGGAACAGGGCGGCCAGCCACTGGCCGGGCTGCAGGTACTGTGCGTGGACAACGAAGACAGCATCCTGATCGGCATGAACAGCCTGCTCAGCCGCTGGGGCTGCCAGGTATGGACCGCGCGCAACCAGGCCGAATGCGAAGCCTTGCTGGGCAAAGGCATGCGCCCGCACCTGGCGCTGGTGGACTACCACCTGGACGACGGCGAGACCGGTACCGGGCTGATGGGCTGGCTACGCGCGCGCCTGGGTGAACCGGTGCCGGGTGTAGTGATCAGTGCCGACGGCAGCAAGGAAACTCTCGCCATGGTGCATGCCGCTGGCCTGGACTACCTGGCCAAGCCGGTCAAGCCGGCGGCCCTGCGCGCCATGCTCAATCGCCATCTGAGCCTGGTTCAGTAAGCGCTTCGTCCGGCAACGCCTCGTCGGACAACGCCCGCTCCAGCAGGTCGGCCGGCAGGCTCTTGCTGGCGCGGGCGCCCAGCAGCTTCAACTGTTCGCTGCGGCTGACCAGGTTGCCGCGCCCTTCGCACAGCTTGTTACGCGCGGCAGCATAGGCCTTGTCCACCTGCTGCAGGCGGCTGCCCAGCTCGTCCAGGTCCTGGATGAACAGCACGAACTTGTCGTACAGCCAGCCGGCACGCTCGGCGATCTCGCGGGCGTTCTGGCCCTGGCGTTCCTGCTTCCACAGGCTGTCGATCACCCGCAAGGTAGCCAGCAAGGTGGTCGGGCTGACGATCACGATCTGCCGGTCGAAGGCTTCCTGGAACAGGTTCGGCTCGGCCTGCAGGGCTGCCGAGAACGCTGCCTCGATCGGCACGAACAGCAGCACGAAATCCAGGCTGTGCAGGCCTTCGAGGCGGTTGTAGTCCTTGCTCGACAGGCCTTTGACGTGGCTGCGCAGCGACTGCACATGCTGCTTGAGCGCGGCCTCGTCATTGCTGGCGACGAACTGCTGGTAGGCGGTGAGGCTGACCTTGGCATCCACCACTACCTGCTTGTCGCCCGGCAGCATGATCAGCACATCAGGCTGGAAGCGCTCGCCATCGGCGCTCTTTAGGCTGACCTGGGTCTGGTATTCGCGGCCCTTTTCCAGGCCGGCATGCTCCAATACCCGTTCGAGGATCAGCTCACCCCAGTTGCCCTGGGTTTTCTGACCCTTCAGCGCCTGGGTCAGGTTGGTCGCTTCGTCGGACAGCCGCAGGTTCAGTTGTTGCAGGCGCTCCAGCTCCTTGCCCAGCGAGAAGCGCTCGCGGGCTTCCTGCTGGTAGCTTTCCTCCACGCGTTTTTCAAAGGCCTGGATGCGCTCCTTGAGCGGGTCGAGCAACTGGCCGAGATGCTGCTGGCTGGTCTGGGCGAAGCGCTGCTCGCGCTCGTCGAAGATCTTGGTAGCCATGTCGGCGAACTGGGCGCGCAGGGTGTCGCGAGCTTCCTGCAGGTCTTCCAGGCGCTGCTGGTGGCTTTCCTGCTGCTCGCGCAGTTCGGCGTCCAGGCGTGCGGTCTGCGCCTCCAGGCGGCGCAGTTCGGCTTCGCGGTTGGCACGTTCGAGGTTCCAGGCGTGGGCGGCGTCGCGGGCGTTGTCGCGATCGATCTGCAGCAGTTCCAGCTCACGGCCCTGGGCGGCCAGCTGGGTCTGCTTGACGGTGTTGGCTTCAGTAAGGTCGCTGACCTCGTCGCGGCTGGCCTCCAATTGCGCCTGCAGGCCGGCCATGGCCAGCTGGGCAGCATTGAGGCGCTCTTCAAGCAAGGCCTGCTCGCCTTGCCGCGCGCCCTGGCGGCGCTGCACCTGCATGACCCAACCCAGGCAAGGTAATGCACCTGCCACCAAGCCCAGCAGAATGCTGGCCAGATCCACTGTCATGCTTACCCCGAATGATCCTGGATGAATGCATCGCAGCTTATCAGCCTGAGCGGTGTGTTGCCTGTTCCGGCCTCTTCGCGGGTAACCCCGCTCCCACAGGGATTGCACAGTATCCGAGGTATAGCTATTCCTGTGGGAGCGGGTTTACCCGCGAAGAGGCCAGTGCTGGCAACACACCTCAGGCATGAAACCACTGCCTCAAAAGCCGCCGCGCCTCCTGCGACCCCTGCCCCGCCGCCAGCTCCAGCCAGTACCGCGCCTGCTCCGGCTCGCTGTGCTGGCACAGTCGCGCGTATTCCAGCTGCGCCCGCCGGTCACCGGCGCGGGCAGCCTGGCGCAGCAGTTCATGGCCAATACGCCGGTCACGGGCATTGCCGCAATCACGGCACAACATCTGCCCCAGCCGGCTTTGCGCCACTACCACACCCTGACGTGCTGGCTGTTTCAACAGACGCCCGGCCAGGTGCTTGACCTGCGGCTTGTCACCCAGGCGCGGGTTATCGAGCAGCCACAAGGCCACTTTGAGGGAAAACCGTTTGGGGGGAGGCGCAGGCGTGGATGCTGCGGGGCTGGCGAGGGGTTTACCGCGAAACTTCATGAGCAACAGGTATGGCAACTCGAAAGGCGCGCCACTTTACCCTTTTTTTTGCACCTTGGCCTTTCGATTTCCGGAGGATTGAAAAAATTTTCAATGATCTTTTCTTGACGTTTTCAAGTGGATGACCAAGAGGGCTTCCGGAGCATGTCGATTGTCGGACAGTTCACTGTATTGCTGGCACGCCCGTCCTAGAGCAAGCGCTCGGGACAATCCACAGTTCCTGTGGATAACTCGGTGGACAACCACCCCACATCCCTCGCAAACCCCCATGAATTGGGGCTTTCGCTCAAACTGACGATTTTTTCACCAGCTAAAAATAGTGTTTTTTTTCATTGACTTAACCGCCCAGTCAAGGCATTGGCGAAGCGGTTGTGGCGTACTGCGAGCCAGTTGCAAGCGCTGCTCCGAATGTGAACAAGTGCACCATAAACCTTCATTTGAGTGCACGAAATCGGTACATCCGGCCGGATGCGGGCTTTTTGCCCCCTCTTCCCAGCAGAGCAAATACGCGCCATACTGCTCGGCTCACCTGAACAAACATGAAATGCTTGCCAAGCGCCTGTATTTCCGTTAAGGTGCGCCTCGTTAGTACCAAGCTGAAAGTCAATTCTGGCCTTGAGCGTCCTTGCAGACCCGCTCCTCCCAAGGGTGGCGCTGCTGAAACCAGGACCGGCCAATTCGATGATTCACTCGCCAGCCCAGCGCTGTTCAAGCACGAATCACGTGACAGATTGATCAGGATCCCACCCCGACGGCCTAGAACCATGGCCCCGGCGTGCTGCCTGCCTTCTGAAGTACCTACCAGTCAGCCCAAGCGCCCACCTTTGATTGCGCTCCCTCTGGCTGCCCTGTTCCAGTCAGGTTCATTCGTCCCTTAATAAAGGCGTCACTGGAACGTTTCTATCATGCACGGATCATAACCCCGTGTTTAAAGCAGGAACCTCCAACAATATGCAAACTCATCATCAGATTCAGGCTGCCATTGGCACCCTCTCCCAGGCCTTCTCGCCGTTGAAGTGCCTTATCGTTGCCCCTCGCAAGGGCAGCTTCAGCTTTACCCTGGTAGACGAACACGGCGTCGCCTGCCATACCGAACGGCTGTACCCCGAACAGTACAGCCGCAGTGAACCGCTGCAGGCGGTCATCGCCCGCACCCGCCAGTCGCTCACTGCGTGAGTGGCGAATATTGCGGTATTCAAGCGCTGAATGATCACATCGCAAGCCTGCCTGAACGTTCGTGGCGTAATTGCCTTAAGGCATATAGCCCGGTACGTCAGGCAGCAATCGATTTAAAAACAGCCCTTTACACCACGATTATCACACTACACTTCAACTCGAGCGGTGCTTGCCGCTTCCGGCGGGCCTGATCACTCACCAGCTGCCAAGCTCCAGCGCCCGTCCGGCCCCTAACTGCTCGAGGGCATCATGGGTATCGCGGCGAATGAATTGTGTCAGTATGTGATCCGACCCACCCTGGTCTACCTGAACCGTCACTGCGCCAGCGCCGAAGCCTTGCTGCTTGGCATCGCCGCCAGCCAGTCGGCCCTGGGGTCGGCCTTGCACGACCGTCGTGGCCACGGTCTGTACCGTATCGGCGAACACCGTCACCAGGCAATCTGGGACGACTACCTTGCCCGAGACCCCGACCTGGCCAGCCTGGTCCGCGGCCTTGCCAGCCAGCACGCCTTCCTCGGCGGCCCGCACCTCGAACTCACCGTAAACCTGCGCTATTCCACCGCCATTGCCTGGATGCTCGTCGAAGAGCAGGCCACGCCCTTGCCTGCCGCCGACGACCTTCTCGCACTGGCGCGGATCTGGCGACAGATTTTCAACCCCCAAGGTCGCCTGCGCGATTTCACCCACGCCTGGCATACCTGCATAGATCAGAGATTGCCGCAGGCATCTTGAGACACGTCCTACAACGAAACCGAAAAAAAGGGAATTTTGGTCGGATTGTCCTACAAAACCGCTCTATCTCCTGCGATTGAGGCTATAGCGCGGCGCGTGATTTGTTGGTAGCTTTTCGACCCGGAGATCCCAAGGAGTTTTCTAATAATGAAAAAAGTAATGCTCAAAACCTCCCTCGGCATTGCCGTTGCCCTCGCTTCCAGCCAACTGCTTGCCGCAGGTTTCGCGCTGAACGAGCAAAGCATCAGCAGCATGGGGACCGGTTTCGCGGGACGTTCGTCTTCTGCCGAAGATGCCAGCACCGTATTTGGCAACCCTGCTGGCATGTCGCGCCTCAAGCGCGAACAAGTAACCGTGGGTGGCGCAGCTGTCATCGCCAAGTCCGACATCTCGGGCCCGGGTAGCAACTTTGGGGGGGAAACCGATGGCGACATGGTGCCGCTCGTTGGTGTGCCCATGGGTTACTACGTCAAACCGATCGACGACCACTGGAGCGTAGGCTTCGGCGTCTACGTACCGTTTGGCCTGGTGACCGACTACGGCGATGGTGACGCTGCACGTTACTGGGGCAAGAAGAGCCATGTCGAGGTAATCACCTTCCAGCCAACCGTAAGCTACGCCTTCAACGACAAGGTCTCGATCGGTTTTGGCCCGACCTTCAACCGCATCAAGGGCGAACTGGGCTCGAACTTGCCTACCCCCGCGTTCCTGGGTGGTCAAGACGGAGAGGTAAAGATCAAGGGTGACGATACCGCCGTGGGTTACAACATCGGCATCCTGGTCCAGGCCACTGACCGCACCCGTCTCGGCCTGACCTACCACTCGATGGTCGACTACAAGCTGGAAGGCAAAACTCGCGTCAGCACCCCGCTGATCGGACCGTTCAACGGTGACAAGTTCGATGCGACACTGAAGATCAAGACACCGGAATCGGTCGATTTCTCGGTCACCCACGAACTCGATGACCAGTGGACCCTGTACGCCGGTAGCACCTGGACTCGCTGGAGCCGTCTGGAAGACATCACCGTGCAAAACGATGTCCCAGCGCAACTTGCAGGTTCGGCATTCGAGACCATCAAGGAAGACCAGAATTGGCACGACACCTGGGCTCATGCCATTGGTGCGTCTTACAAAGTCAACAAGGAGTGGGTACTGCGCACCGGCTTTACCGTCGACCAGTCGCCTACCAACAACCACGACCGCTCGCCGCGCATTCCGACTGGCGATCGTAAGGTATTCAGCCTGGGTGCTGGCTGGAGCCCGAACGACGATATGACCATCGACGTAGCCTATTCCTACCTGTGGGAAGAAGACGTCAAGGTCAACCAGGTCAGCCCCACCAAAGGCAGCTACCAGGCCAAGTACGAGAACAGCGCTCACGGTATCGGTGCGTCCCTCACCTACCGCTTCTGATCAGTACGCTTCACATGAAAAACCGCCCTCGTGGCGGTTTTTTCATGCTTGCACCTGCCAGCTGTCGCCCAGGGCTTCGCAAAGGTAGTCCATGAATACACGCACTTTAGCGGTCATGGCGAAGCGGTCGGCCAGGCACAGGTAGATATCCATCGGTTCGGTCTGGGCATAGGCCTGGGCGCTGTCGCTGTATTCGAACAACGGCACCAGCGCCCCGGTGGCCAGATGCGGCCGGACGATGAACTCGGCCAGGCGGGTGATGCCGCCATCGTGCAGTGCCATCTGGGTCAGGGCATCGATGTCGTCGCTGATCAGGACACTGCCGAATTCTGCCTCGAACCGCAGCCCGTCGCGCATGAAGCCCCAACGCAGGAAGCGCCCATCCACCGGATAGCGGAACACCAGGCAGCGATGATCACGCAAGCCCTCGGGCGTGGCCGGTATACCGGCGCTTTGCAAGTAACCGGGCGAGGCACAGCAAATGAATGGTATACGGGCGATATGCCGGGCCACCAACTGGTCCTCCAGCTGTGGAGCAATGCGCAGGCTCACATCCACATCTTCGCGAGCATGGTTGACCCGGCGATCAGTCGTTACCAACTCTATCGAAAGTAGTGGGTAGCGGGCACTGAATGCGGGTATCAATGGTGCCAGAACGTGGCGACCGAAGGCGGATGTCGAGGCAATGCACAGCCGCCCCTGGGGTTCACTGTCGGGGGTGGTGACGGCCTGTTCGGCCATGGCCAGGTCGCGTTCGATGTGCCTGACGCGTTCGTAGTACTGGGTACCGGCGGGTGTCAGCGCCATACTGCGGGTGGTGCGGCTGAGCAGGCGAACCTGCAAGTGGCCTTCCAGGCGTGCCAGGTTCTGGCTGACCGCAGCCGGGCTCAGGCCCAGGTTGCGGGCACCGGCGGCGATACTGCCGGCTTCGACCACCTTGATGAAGCTGCGAATGGCGTTGAGCAGGTCCATGCTGAGCCTTTGGATTCGTAAGAATCTCTTTATAAAGAACTCAGTACGGCTGGTCTACAGCTGCTGCCCGGAGCGTTGCTAACTTGCGCCTTTACCCACCTTCCAGGAGTTCGCATGAGCAACCTCTCCCAGGCACGCAGTCGACGCAAATTGCACCCGGGGGCCATGCCCTACGTCTTTGCTTTCTACATGTCGTCGATCATGGCGCTGTTGATGTGTTTCGTGATTACGGCAGCGAATGCGGGGGTTAACGCCGAATATCTCGGTAACGTGCTGAAGGCGTACCAGTTGGCGATGCCTGTGGCGTTCGTATGTGTGTTGATGGTCAGGCCGGTGGTAGTGCGGTTGGTGGCGATTACGGTGCATGCAAAGTAACCCGTGGGGCCTCAGCGCTTGCCGGGCATCCATGCCCGTCACCTCCCTCCGCAAGACCTCTGCTCGGCCTCCTGAAGTCGCAATCTGCGGCGCCTGAACTATCGCGCGCTTAGAAGCAAAAGCCGAAGCAAGAGCAAGAGCAAGAGCAAGAGCAAGAGCAAGAGCAAGAGCAAGAGCAAGAGCAAGAGCAGCCAGGTTATGGCTGGGAGGCAATGGCCTTTTCGATGGCTGCCCGGAATGCTGGGTCATCCGGCTTGGTCAGGCTGGAAAAGTTACCAATCACCTTGCCCTTGCGGTCCACCACGTACTTGTAGAAATTCCACTTCGGCGCACTGCTCTGGCTGGCAAGTTCCGCGAACAGCGGTATCGCATCCGTGCCCCGCACCGCCTGTGTCTTGGTCATGGTAAAGGTGACGCCATAGTTGGCATAACAGACCTTGGCAGTCTTCTCGCTATCGGCGTCCTCCTGCTTGAAGTCATTGGACGGCACGCCAAGCATTTCCAGGCCTTGCTCGTGATATTCCTTGTATGTCGCCTCAAGCCCCTCGAACTGCGGCGCAAAACCGCAGTAACTGGCCGTGTTGACCACCACCAGCGGCTTGCCGGCAAAGCGCTCGCACAGGTCCACCTGCCCCTTGCCCCGCAACTCTGGCAGGCTGCTTTGCAACAACGCCGGGCAATCGGCAGCCCAGCTCGATGCGCCGGCAAGCAGGGCCAGCACCGGCACCATCAACCAATGTGCACGCATGACTCGTTTCTCCCGCAAGACAATCCTTGAACTTGCAGGGTAGCGCCTAACAAACACTCATGCCCAGTTGCATCATCGCCATCCCGCCCTTGTGCCAGCCCCACCACACCAGCGCCAGCAGCAACAGGGCGGCAAGGGCCAGTAGCCCTTGAGCCACATAGCGGTTCATGCAGCCTGGGCCTGCAGGCGGGCGACCGGGCGTTCGCGCACCGGCCAGTTGAGGGCGGCAGCCAGAAGGCTGAGCAGGATGGAAATCTGCCAGACCAGGTCGTAGCTGCCGGTGCGGTCATACACCACCCCGCCCAACCAGCCGCCAAGGAAGGCGCCCAGCTGGTGGAACAGGAAGACGATACCGCCAAGCATGGACAGGTTGCGCACGCCGAACAAGGTGGCCACCGTGCCGTTGGTCAACGGCACCGTGGACAACCACAGCAGGCCCATGGCGATGCCGAACAGGTAAGCGCTGATCTCAGTCACCGGCGCCCACAGGAACAGCACGATCACTACCGCACGCAGCAGGTACAACCCGGTCAGCAGGCGCGGCTTGGACATGCGCCCGCCCAGCCAGCCGGCGGTGAAGGTGCCGACGATATTGAACAGGCCTACCAGCGCCAGCACCGTTGTGCCGGTAGTCGCAGCCAAGTGCTGGTCGACCAGGTAGGCCGGCAGGTGCACGCCAATGAACACCACCTGGAAACCACAGACGAAAAAGCCCAGCGCCAGCAACCAGAAACCGGAGTGCGAGCACGCCTCGCGCAGGGCCTGGCCCAGGGTTTGTTCGGCACCATGAGTGGGCAGCGGGCGGTCACGCAGCAGGCCGACGAAGGGCACGATCAGCGCCACCATCAGGCCCAACACCAGCAACGCTGCGGACCAGCCCAGCCACTGGATAAGGCCGAGGGTGCCCGGCAACATGGCGAACTGGCCGAAAGAACCGGCAGCACTGGCAATGCCCATGGCCATGCTGCGCTTCTCCGCTGGCACGGCACGCCCGACCACGCCCAGGATGACTGAGAACGAGGTGCCGGACAGGCCCATACCGATCAACAAGCCGGCACTCAGCGACAACGACCAGGCAGAGTCGGCCATGCCCATCAGCACCAACCCGGCAGCGTAGAGAATACCGCCAATGATCACCACCCGCGCCGCGCCCAGGCGGTCGGCCAGGGCGCCAGCGAACGGTTGCGCCAGCCCCCAGATCAGGTTCTGCAAGGCAATGGCGAAGGCGAACACCTCACGCCCCCAGCCGAAGTCCGCGCTCATCGGCGCCAGGAACAGGCCGAAGCCGTGCCGCACACCCAGGGATAGCGCCAGGATCAACGCTGCCCCCACCAATACCCACCCGCTGGTTCGCCACACCGAAGTCATTGTCGTTATCTCCAGCACATCGCAAGGTTTTACGGGTATATACCCGCTTATAGTCGTATCAAATCAAGCCAGTTGGTTCAGCAAACGCACCAGTTCATCCCGCTGCCCTGTCCCCAGCCGCTCCACCAGTTCGGCCTGTGCCTGTTCCCAGGCCGGATGGGCCGCACGCAGCAGCTGGGTACCGGCCTCGGTCAGCAGCACCACGCGGTTGCGCTGGTCGTCACCATCGGCCAAGGCCACCAGCCCTTCAGCCTCCAGCACCCGCAGGTTGCGGCCCAGGGTACTGCGCTCAAGGCCCATGGCTTCCGCCAACGTGGTGATACTGGGGCGATCGAGCCGCTGCAGATGACGCAACAGGGAAAACTGGGCGACATTGACCCCAAAGCCGGCAAGGGCCTCGTCGTAATGTCGGCTCACCCCACGGGCGGCACGACGCAGGTGGGTACAGATACATTCACTGGTCAGCATGGATACGTGTATATACCCGCGTCAGTAATGTTGCAAGAGAAAGCGTTAACGGGGCTGCTACGCAGCCCCAAGTTACCTAACTGACAGGCATGCCCCTCAGCCCGGGTTCAAGCGCCTGCGAATCGGCTCGAACTCCGCTGTAGCCTTGCGCGCCAGCGGGTCTGGAGCGCCCTGCTCGATTGCCTGCCAATAGCGCCACGGCACCTTGGCCGAGCCCAATTCGTAGTCCATGCCGTCCCAGTTATCTTCACGAAAGCTGTAGAAGGCCCAGTGCAACCGGTAGTGATCCAGCACGCTGAGCACGTCTTCCAGGTATTGCCGGCAGCCCGGTAACCTGCGCATGCAGCCGAACTCGCCCACCACCAGGCGCGAGCTGGGCACTTTCATGGCGGCGGCCCAGTCCAGCGGCTGGCGCAGGTACTGCGCCACACGTTGCCCATCCCATTGCTGCGCCTGCCCCGCGAACGGTGCCGGCCCGGGATAGGCGATGGGTTGCTTGCGCGTCATGTTCGGTGCACTGGTCACCAGATAGGGCTCGTACATGTGTACGCTGTACAGCACCCGCTGGTCCTCCAGAGGTGCCGGCCAGTAACCGAAAGCGTCGGCGGCGGCGAACCAGCCGGCATCGAGCATGACCGGCGTGTCGGAGTCCTCCTCGCGAATGGCTGCTATCAACTGCCGATACAAGGCAGGCAGATCACGCGCACCGCCCTGCTGCCGTGCATACCACTGCTGCATTTGCCCAGGGTCGGCATGCTCGGCCAGGCCACCTTGCTTCTCCGGGGCGGGCTCGTTGACCAGGTTGTAGGCAGCGATGGCCGGGTGGCCTTTCAGCTCACGGGCCAGATCCCGCCAGAACGCCGCAGCCTGCAACCAGTAGCGTTTGTCTTGCCAGAGGCGGTCGTCGAACTGGCCCTGATTGTTTTGCGACCAACGCATGCCGGGTAGCGAAAGCGGTGCGATGACCACCTTGAGGCCGGCCTTGTGGGCGCGGTCGAGGGTGGCTCGCAGCGTGGCCAGGTCGGTGGCAGGCAGGCCTTGGTAGGCATCGGCATCGCCGAGGAGGAAGTCGCGTTCTGCCGGCTGCCACTTGTCGTAGGACAGCCGCACCCAAGTCGCGCCATAACCGCCCAAGGCGTCGAAGTAGGCTTGATCAGGTGGCAGCCGGTTGAAGCTGTTGCCACCGTGGCGGGGGCTGTTCCAGAAAGCCATGAGATCGGCTGCCATGGCTGCGGGCACCATGGCCAACAGAAACGCAGCGAGAATGACATGACGCATGGTGCCGACACTCCTCGACAGTTAGCGGAGGGGCAAGCATACGCCAGTGAAAAGATGTCGGCTCTTGCTGAGTTTTTCAGGAATTTACCGACACGTTAGGCTCAGAAACGCCCTACAGAAACATCCTGCTTGCGCGGTCACTTGCAGGAGCAAGACTCAGAGGCCCAACGCCAACCCCAACACCACGGCCAGTTCGAGCAGCTCCAGCATTGCACCGGCGGTATCGCCGGTAGTTCCGCCCAGGCGCCGGCACATCAGCTGTCGCAACCAGGCAAACACGGCGAACGCCAGCAGCACGATCCACCCGCCCAGGCCCAGGCAGAAAAGCACACAGCCCAGCAGCACCCACCCGGCCGCATACCGGGGAAGATGCTCGGCCAGCGCCTGCCCCAAACCACCCTGCCGTACATAAGGCGTACTCAGGAACAGCCCAAGCATTGCTGCCCGCCCGATCAAGGGTGCCAGTAGCAACTGTGCGCCAATGCCCCGCTCGACCAGCACCCACAACGCGCAGAACTTCAGCAACAGCACCAGCACCAGGGTGACCACGGCAATCGGCCCACTACGCGGGTCTTTCATGATCAGCAGGGTGCGTTCGCGGTCACCGAAACCGCCAAGCCAGGCGTCGGCACTGTCTGCCAGGCCATCCAGGTGCAAAGCGCCACTGAGCAGCACCCACAATGTCAGCAGCAGGGCCGCGTGCAGCGGCGTCGGTGCACCCTGCAGCAGGTGGCTGGCCAGCCACAGCAACAGGCCGAACAGCAACCCGACCAGTGGGTAGCAGAGCAGCGAGCGGCCTATCTCGCGCGGCGCTGGCATGCCTGGCAGAGTCACCGGCAGGCTGCTGAGAAATTGCAAGGCAATCCACAACGGCAACATTTCAGCGCCCCTCGACCAACTGGCCGTCGTCACCCGGCACCAGCCGCATCAGCGCAGCGTGGCCGACTTCGACCTGCAGTAACTGCGCCCTCGGCAAACCACGTGCACGGGCCAGCAGCAGCCGCATCACGCCACCATGGGTGATCAGCAGCACGCGCTTGCCGGCATGCTGCCGACTCAGGCGTTCGACAGCAGCCAGCACGCGCTCGGCGAACGCCTCGACCGGCTCGCCATTTGGCGGGGTAAACGCGTAAGGGTCCGCCCAGAACCGCCCCAGCGCGTCCGCCTGGTCTTCCATGATCTGCGCCGCACTACGGCCCTCCCAGTCGCCAAAATGCAGCTCCTGTAACGCCGCTTCACGCTGTACGGGGAGGTTCAGCCGCTCGCCCAGCTCCTCGGCAAAATGCGCACAGCGCTGCAGCGGCGAACTGACCAGGACCTCCCACGGGCCGGCTTCGGCCACGGCATGGCGCATCTGCGCCCAGCCCTTGTCGGTCAAGGCATCATCAAGGCTGCCACGCAGGCCGCCCTGTTCCGTTTCGCCATGGCGCAGCAGATCGAGGATCATGCCGGGCGATCCGCCACCGCAGCCTCGGCGAAGGTCGCCATCTGCCCGTGCAACGCACAGGCCAGGCGCAACAGCGGCACGGCCAGGGCAGCCCCACTGCCCTCGCCCAGGCGCAGGCCCAGCGCCAGCAACGGTTCGGCCTGCAACGCGTCGAGCAAGGCTTTGTGCCCAGGCTCTGCGCCTTGGTGGGCGAACAGCAGCCAAGCCCGGCACTGCGGGTTGAGGCGCACCGTCAGCAGCGCGGCGACACTGCAGATGAAGCCGTCCACCAGTACCGCGATACCTGCCTGCGCGCAACCAATGTAGGCACCGGCCAAGGCCGCGATCTCGAAACCACCGACACAGCCCAGTGCCTGCAATGGTTCGCTGGCACTCAGGCCATGCAGCCTCAGCGCTCGCTCGATGACCTCGGCCTTGTGCCGCACCCCGGCGTGATCCAGGCCGGTACCCGGGCCACTCAACTCAGCCGGCGGGCAGCCCAGCAGGACGCTGGCCAAGGCAGCGGCAGCCGTGGTGTTGCCAATACCCATCTCGCCACCGATGAACAGCTGCGCGCCCTGTTCGGCGGCGCGCACGGCACTATCGCGACCAGCCTGCAGGGCGGCCTGCAGCTGGCCCTCGGTCATCGCTGGCTGGCGGGCGAAGTTGGCGGTACCGGCGCCCAGGCGCAGATGGCGCACGCCAGGCAGTTCCAGGTGCGGGTCGATGGTGCCCAGGTCGACCACTTCCAGGCTTGCCTGCAGCTGGCGCGCCAGCACGCTGATTGCCGCGCCACCACCGACGAAGTTGCGCAGCATCTGCCCGGTCACCGCTTGCGGGTAGGCCGAGATGCCTTCCTCGACCACGCCGTGGTCACCGGCAAAAATGCTGATTGCGGCGCGGTCCAGGGTCGGCCGCTCACAGCCCTGCAGGCCGGCCAGCTGAATGGCCAGGCCCTCCAGCTGGCCCAGCGAACCGGCAGGTTTGGTCAACTGCTGCTGACGGGCGCGGGCCTGGTCCATGGCGGGGTTGTCGAGAGGTTGGCAGGGGGATTGCCACCAGGGTTGGGTCATGGTCATGGGCCTGTTCGTAGTTGGGTAATGGAAGCTTACAGAAACTCCGTAAGCGCGCCGTGCACCCTGTGGGAGCGGGTTCACCCGCGAAAAATGCGACGCGGTGCATGGCACCGGCTACGCCGGTGTTCGCGGGTAAACCCGCTCCCACAGGGGCCCTGCCAGATGCTCACGGCGCGGGTCCTTTGAGCATTAGGGGCAGGCCGGCCACGGTCAGCACCACGCGCTGACAGCGTTCGGCCACAGCCTGGTGCAGCCAGCCGGCCAGGTCGACATAGCGCCGGGTCAGCTCACCCATGGGCACGACGCCCAGGCCGGTTTCGTTACTGACCAGGATCACCGTGCCCGGCAACTGTTCCAGGCAGGCCAGCAGCGCATCACGCTCCTCGGCCAGGCGCTGGTCATCTTCGAGCATCAGCAGGTTGGTCAGCCACAGGGTCAGGCAATCCACCAGCAGGCACCGCCCTTCGGCCGCTTCGGCGCGCAGTACCGCGGCCAGGGCCAGGGGTTCTTCGATCAACCCCCAGTCACCGGGGCGACGCTGGCGATGCAGCAGCACACGTTCGTTCATTTCACCATCCAGCGGCTGGCTGGTGGCGATGTAGGTCACCGGCAGGCCACTGGCGCTGGCAAGTTGTTCGGCCAGGCGGCTCTTGCCAGAGCGGGCGCCGCCGAGGATCAGGTTGAGCATGTCAGGCCACCCCACAGAGTTGGCGCAGGCGCGCGGTGTCCAGGTGCTTTTCCACCAGGTCGGCCAGGCGCTCGATATCGCGTTCGCGCAGGGCCTCGTAATCAATGACCTGCACATTCTCCAGGCCAGCCCAGCGCAGCAACGCCGCGCACGACTGGCTGCCTTCGAACAGGCCGTGCAGGTAGGTGGCAAGTATCTGGCCATCGGCACTGACAGCACCATCGCAACGGCCATCGGCAAGTTGCACGGCTGGCTGCTCCAGGGCAGGCCCGGTGGTAACGCCGACATGAATTTCGTAACCGGCAATCGGAACTGCGTCGAGGTTCAGCGTGCCAACGACGTTGCGCAGCTGCTTCTCGGCTTCGAGCACCGTGGCGTAATCGAACAGGCCAAGCCCCGGACTGGAGCCAGCGGCCCCTTCAAGACCAAGCGGGTCATGCACTTCGCGGCCCAGCATCTGCAGGCCACCGCAGATGCCGATCAGCTTGCCACCATAACGCAGGTGGCGGTCGATGGCTTTGTCCCAACCGCGCTCACGCAATTGCGCCAGGTCACCGCGCACACTCTTGGAACCCGGCAGGATGATCAGGTCGGCAGCCGGGATCGGCTGGCCCGGGCCGATGAACTGCAGGTCCACCTGGGGGTGCAGGCGCAGTGGGTCGAAGTCGGTGTGATTGCTGATACGCGGCAGCACCGGGACGATCACCTTGAGCACGCGCTCGGTCTTCGCCCCCTGGCGCACATCGATGCCGTCTTCGGCTTCCAGATGCAGGTCGGTGACATACGGCAGCACACCCAGCACCGGTTTGCCGGTGCGCTGCTCCAGCCAGTCCAGCCCCGGCTGCAGCAAGGCGATGTCGCCGCGAAAGCGGTTGATGACAAAACCCTTTACCCGCGCTTGCTCACTGGGCGACAGCAGCTCCAGCGTGCCGACCAGATGGGCGAACACGCCACCACGATTGATGTCGGCAACCAGGATCACCGGGCAGTCCACCGCTTCGGCAAAGCCCATGTTGGCGATGTCACCGGCACGCAGGTTGATCTCCGCTGGCGAGCCCGCGCCCTCGACCATGACCACCGGCCAGGCGGCGCTCAGGCGCTGGTGCGACGCCAGCACCGCCTGCATGGCGATGGCCTTGTAGTCGTGGTAGGCCACCGCATTCATGCTGGTGACGGCACGACCATGAATGATCACCTGGGCGCCGGTGTCGCTGTTGGGCTTGAGCAGCACCGGGTTCATGTCGGTGTGCGGTTGCAGCCGGCAGGCCTGGGCCTGAACCGCCTGGGCCCGGCCGATTTCACCGCCGTCGGCGGTCACCGCACTGTTCAGCGCCATGTTCTGCGGCTTGAACGGCACCACGCCGACGCCCTGGCGCAACAGCCAGCGGCACAGTGCGGTCACCAGCGTGCTCTTGCCGGCGTCGGAGGTGGTGCCCTGCACCATGAGCGTGGTCATGCCGTTTCCTTTTGATAATCCGCCAGGGCCTGGGCCAGGCGCAGCTCATCCGCCGCGCATTCTGGCAGCCCAAGGCGTACCGCTGGCGGCTGCTCGAACAACCGCACCAGGATGCCGCGGCGGGCAAGAAAGTCATGCAGGTGCGCGGCATGCTCGCTGCGCACGTACTGAAACAGGTCGCAACCGCCGCTGGGCGCCAGGTCGGCGCTGCGCAACAGCATCGCCAGCCGCTGACTGGCGGCGGCGCAGCGTTCGACCTGCACACGCTGGGCAGCGTGGTCGGCAAGGCTGGCCTGGGCCAGCACCCGGGTCGGGCCATTGACCGTCCACGGGCCGAGCAACTCGGCCAGGCGCTGCAGCAGGCTGCGTTCGGCGGCAACGAACCCGAGACGCACGCCAGCCAGGCCGAAGAACTTGCCGAACGAGCGCAGCACGATCAGCCCTGGGCGCTCGGCACAATCGACCACGCCATCCGCCGGGGTGTTGTCCATGAACGCTTCGTCGACCAACAGCCAGCCACCGCGGGCAGCCAGGCGCGCGTGCCACTCCAGCAGGCGCTCACGCGGCACCCGGCGGCCGGTGGGGTTGTTGGGGTTGACCAGCACCAGTACATCGAGGCTGTCGAGCGTCGCGTCGACCTGCGTTTCGTCCAGCTCTAGCAACTGGTGCCCCGCCCGTTGCCAGGCGTAGGGGTGCTCGGCATAGCACGGCGTCATTACCCCTACCCGACCGGTTGCGCGCAGCAGTGGCAAGGCCTGGATCGCAGCTTGGGAACCAGCCACCGCCAGCAATTGGCGGGCGCCGTAATACGCCCGTGCAGCGTCTTCCAGGCCGTCCTCGGTCTCCGGCAGGCGGGCCCAGGCCTCCATGGGAATCGGTGGAATCGGAAAAGGCCATGGCGCAATGCCGCTGGACAGATCGAGCCACTGCTCGCGGGCGATGCCGTATTGCCGTACCGCCCGCAGCAGGCGGCCTCCGTGTTCAAGCATTGATATAGGCCCCCAGGCAGATCACCAACAGCCACAGCCATACGCCGCGCTGCACCAGGCCCCAGCCGCGCTCGATGGCGTCGGCGTCGGCCACTGGCCCGTCACCCAGGCGTGGCCGCTCATGCAGCTCGCCGTGGTACACCGCTGGCCCACCGAGTTCCACCCCTAACGCACCAGCACCGGCAGCCATCACCGGCCCGGCATTGGGGCTATCCCACAGCGGGCCCTGCTTGCGCCAGCAGGCCAGGGCCAGGCGGGTCTTGCCCAGCAGCGCGTAGGTCAATGCCACCAGCCTGGCGGGAATATAGTTGAGCACATCGTCGACGCGCGCCGCGCACCAGCCGAAGCGTTCGAAGCGCTCGTTGCGGTAGCCCCACATGGCGTCCAGGGTGTTGCTCAGGCGGTACAGCACCACGCCCGGCGCGCCAGCCACCACGAACCAGAACAGCGCGGCGAACACCGCGTCGCTGCCATTCTCCAGCACCGATTCGGTGGCCGCTCGGGCTACCGCGGGTTCGTCCAGTTCGCGGGTTTCGCGGCTGACCAGGTAGCCCACACGGCGCCGCGCTTCCTGTAGGTCACCCTGGCGCAAGGCACTGGCCACCGGCAACACATGTTCGCCCAGGCTGCGCAGCCCGACAGCGCAGTACAATGCCAGCACGTCGACCAGCCAGCCGATATACGGTAGCCAGGAGAGGATCAGTGCCAACAGGGTAAGCGGCACAACGGCGAGGAACCATGCGCTCACCCCGTGGCTGCGCCAGCCGCGCCCACCGGCATTCAGGCGGCGCTCAAGGTTACTGGCCATGTTGCCGAAGGCCACCAGCGGGTGACGCCGCTGCGGCTCGCCCAGCAAGGCATCCAGGGCCACCCCGGCCACGGTCAGCAAGGCCACGCTCATTGGTGCTCTCCCCATTGGTTCTCAAAGAGCATTTCACTCAAAGGCCGTTCCTCGGCCCAGTTTTCCAGCACCAGCATCGGTGCCGGGTAGAACTCGGTTACCGGCCCCAGGCACAGCACTGCGACCGGCTTGGCCCCGGCCGGCATGCCCAGCAGCGCCGCCAGCGCCTGCGGGTCGAACAGCGACACCCAGCCCATGCCAAGGCCTTCGCCACGGGCGGCCAGCCACAGGTTCTGGATGGCGCAGGCCAGCGAGGCCAGGTCCATTTCGGGCAAAGTGCGGCGGCCGAAGATATGCGGCTCGCGGTTGTCCATCAGGGCAGCCACCAGCAGCTCGGCGCAGTCGTTGATGCCTTCCACCTTCAGTTTCATGAAGGCGTCGGAGCGTTCGCCCAAGGCTTCGGCGGTACGTACCCGCTCTGCTTCCACCAATGCCTGGATGCGCGTGCGCAGGTCGCGCCGGGTGATGCGGATGAAACGCCAGGGCTGCATCAACCCGACGCTCGGTGCCTGGTGCGCGGCAGCCAACAGGCGGCCCAGCAGTTCCGGGGCTACCTCGCCACCGGCGAAGTGGCGCATGTCACGGCGTTCGCCGATGGCCCGGTAGATCGCGGCGCGCTCGACGTCGCTGTAGGCGTGCTCGCTCATGGTCGCAACAGCGCCGCCGCCGCATCTGGGTTGGAGGGGAAGTAGAAGTGCACGTAGGAAGCCGTCAGCCGACCCAGGCGGTACACCGCTTCGTTGCCACGCCCGCCGTTGGGGCTCAGGCCTCGGGCAATCGGCTCCAGTGCGGTACTGGTCAGCGAATGGTGATAGGTGTGCCCGCGCAAGGTGCCTTCCGGTAGTTCCACCGCCTGCAGCGCCAGGGCTGCCAGGCGCTTCTGCATGGTTGCTTCGCCGGGCAGCAGGCCGAGCAGTTCGGCACGCTCGCCGGCTACGTCAGTCAGGGCATCGAGCAGGTACAGCATGCCGCCGCACTCTGCCAGCAACGGTTTGCCCAAGGCGTGATGGGCGCGTATCGCCTCGCTCATCGGCGCATTGGCGGCCAGGGCGTGATGGTGCAGTTCGGGATAACCGCCCGGCAGGTACAGGCTGTCCACTGCTGGCAGCTCGCGGTCATGCAGCGGCGAGAAAAACTCCAGCTGTGCCCCCAGCTTGCGCAGCAGGTCGAGGTTGGCGCCATAGGTGAAGGCAAAGGCCTCGTCCCGCGCCACGCCAATGCGCACACCGGTCAACGAGGCAGCGCTGGCTTGCGGTTCGGGTTCGGCAAAGGCCACTGGCGGCGGCAAGGCAGCATCGCAACTGGCACCAAGCGCCTCGGCAGCGGCATCCAGGCGCGCGTCCAGGTCGTTCAGTTCGCTGGCCTGGACCAGCCCCAGGTGACGGCTGGGCAGCTCGATACCGCGCTCGCGGGACAAGCCCCCATACCAGCGCAGGCCTTCGGTCAGGCTGCCTTCCAGCAGTTGCGCATGGCGCAGGCTGCCAACCCGGTTGGCCAGCACACCGGCAAATGGCAGGTCCGCCTGGTAGCGTGCCAGGCCCAAGGCCAGGGCGCCGAAGGTCTGGGCCATGGCCGTGCCATCGATCACCGCCAGCACCGGCACGCCGAAGTGGCGCGCCAGGTCGGCGCTGGACGGCGTGCCGTCGAACAGCCCCATCACCCCTTCGATCAGGATCAGGTCGGCCTCGCCGGCGGCTTCCCACAGCAGGCGGCGGCTTTCCTCGGCGCCGATCATCCACAGGTCGAGCTGATACACCGGCGCGCCGCTGGCCCGCTCGAGGATCATCGGGTCGAGAAAGTCGGGCCCGCACTTGAACACCCGCACCTTGCGCCCGAGGTTGCGGTGCAGGCGGGCCAGGGCGGCGGTGACGGTGGTCTTGCCCTGGCCAGAGGCCGGTGCCGCGATCAGTACGGCGGGGCAATGGCGCGGCTGGCTCACAGCTCCACGCCCTTCTGTGCACGAATGCCGGCCTGGAACGCGTGCTTGAGCATGCCCATCTCGGTCACGGTGTCGGCCAGCTCGATCATCTCGGGTTTCGCGGCACGGCCAGTGACGATTACATGCTGCATCGGTGGGCGGGCCTGGATGTCGGACAGCACCTGATCAAGGTCGAGGTAGCCGTGCTTGAGGGCGATGTTCAGTTCATCGAGCACCACGAACTGCACGCTCGGGTCTTGCAGCAACTGGCGCGACACGGCCCAGGCCGCTTCGGCGGCGGCGATGTCGCGCTGGCGGTCCTGGGTTTCCCAGGTAAAGCCTTCGCCCATCACGTGGTAGCGCACCTGCTCGGGGAAGCGGCGGAAGAACAGCTCCTCGCCGGTGCTGTTGCGGCCTTTGATGAACTGCACCACACCGCACTGCATGCCATGGCCCAGGGCGCGAGCGAGCATACCGAAGGCCGAGCTGCTCTTGCCCTTGCCATTGCCGGTCAGCACCAGCAGCAGGCCGCATTCGTTGGGGGAATTGGCGATACGTTCGTCGATGATCGCCTTCTTGCGCTGCATGCGCGCCAGGTGGCGTTCGTCGCGTTCGGTGGATTCGCTCATCAGGGTTCTCCGCTGGCTGGCGCCACGGCAACGCGCGGCGACAGGTAAAAGGCGGGCAGACGGAGAACGCGCAGGGGCCGTGGCCGTAGGCCACGGTGCACCGCGCATCACCCTCCGTGATGCCGTTGGCAGTATCAGGCCGGTCTCCGGGCTTGTGAGCGGGCCTTGGCCCAAGCCTGCGCGCCTTCCCGGGTGCTGGCACCCAGTGGCCCTGCGCGGCCGCGACTCACCTACCGTTGCGGGGGCAGCGCCGGAATCGCGCCATGCTGGCACCCACCGGCTTCCCAGTTTCACCCTGCCCAGACGGGGCTGGCAGGACACCTGAAACACGCGCGAAGGTTAGAGGGTTGCACCGGGAGCGTCAATCGAAGCGGGCTGCTTTGCAGTCGAACAGGCATCGCCCGGGTAATGGCCAATTCACCTGGTTGTGCCACACTGAATACAGTGATATCACATAGCCATTACTTTCAGCTGAACGCGACAACAACGATAACAGGAGAGCGCAGCATGCGAGGCCAGATCATCAACAACCCGCGTCTGGAGTTCCTCGCCCCGGCGCTGGAGCGCTGGGGCGACTGTATCGACCGCTTCAACCAGTTTGCCGGCGATGCCGAAGCACCTTATTGGCATGGTGCAGCCGCCAATACCGGGCTGCTTGCCGCAGCGGCGTGGCAGGCCGAACTGGCGGCGCTGCAGCAGTTTGCCGGCAAGAAGCAGCGCGACGAAGGCGAGTATGAAGGGCGCTGCGACCTGTCGATCAGCAGTGCCGATGAAGCGCTGTACCTCAGTGTCAGCCAGCGCTGGCCAAAAATCGTCCGGCTGGACATGGCCGACGCCCTGCAGCAGACCGCTGCCCTCGCGCGTCAGGTGGCCTACCCCAGCCAGTTGAAGGCCGGGGCGTTGTTCATCAGCCCGTGGAAGGCTGGCCAGCATGCCAGCCCTGAGGAACTGCAGGACCTGGTCGACGACCTGCAGAAACATACTGCCTGTGCCATCGCCTGGTACTTCCCGTATGCCTATCGCAAGTTGCACAACGAGCTGGGGCAGTATTTTCCGGGGGTGGCGTTGTTGCTCAAGCAGGCTTGAAGCAACTTCGGCTCAGGCCGGGGCCGGAACTCGTTTCGCAAGCGCGATATGGCTTCTGTGGGAGCGGGCGTGCCCGCGAAGAATTCAACGCGGTGGCTGGCACCGGCTACGCCGGTATTCGCGGGCGCGCCCGCTCCCACAGAGCCCCTGCTAAATCTTTCAGTTATATGCGGCCCCCTGCGCGCCCTTCAGGTCCTAACGCATCATGCCGAGTTCGGCATCATCCAGCAGCGCTTTGCCCAAGGCACAAAGGTAGTGCGCGGCCCAGATCAGCTTTGGCTTGTCTTCCATCAGGCCGTCGATGGTCAGATCCCGTGCATAGCCAATCAATTCCGAGGCTTGTTCGCGGGCGTTCTGGCAGGAGATGCCGGGTTCGATGCGGAACAGGGGGTGGGTCTGGTTTTCACCTTGAAAGAATATGGTTTTGCCGACTGTGCATTTCGTGTCTTCGGTGGTCATTTAGGGCTCCTGTCGTAGTGAAGCGACCACCGACCGCGGCTAAACAGTATGGTGGCAGCTGTACGTGGGTTAGCCGACCGGGACGTCAGGCACCCGGCGCACCCGCAGGTGCCCCACGCACAGCCGCCATGAGGCGCCAATGCCGATTGCTCGGTATTGCACGGCTGCGGTGTCTGACGATTTCGGGCGGCTAACCCGGTCATTGAAGGTCAACGACATGCCGAGACTAGAGACCGCATTTGGCACGCGCAACGGAGAATAGGCGTTGGGAGTATCTTTGGGAAACGGCCTACAAGAAAGGTGTTAAATCTGATTCTTGGGCCCGCCCCGCCACCTTGCAACTGGCACATTGAGCCACCACCAGACCTGCTTGCTCTTGCTCTTGCTCTTGCTCTTGCTTTTGCTTTTGCTTTTGCTTTTGATCTTGATCTTGATCTTGATCTTCGCGACTTCAGGAGGCCGAGCAGAGGTCTTGCGGAGGGAGGTGACGGGCATGGATGCCCGTCAAGCGCTGAGGCCCCATGGATGGGGCCTGCAGCGCGTACTCCCGGGAGCAAGACCGGCGCGAGGGAACCCCGGAGCGCAGCGTAGGGGCCGGATGATGGGAGCGCAGCGTTTTTTGGTTACTTTTTGTCGCGTTTGACAAAAAGTGACTCGCCGTAAGGGCGGAAAGGTGAGTATGAGTCGCCATCGTAAATGGACTATGCCCGATATCAAAACCAGTACTTTTCCGCTCTTTGCTCTTTGCTCTTTGCTCTTTGCTCTTTGCTCTTTGCTCTTTGCTCTTTGCTCTTTGCTCTTTGCTTTCAAGCGTGGGCATCAACAACAAGGTCAACATTCATTTGCGAAGGTGGCGCTTAATCACCTTTCCGCCCTTACGGCGGGTCACTTTTTGTCAAACGCGACAAAAAGTAACCAAAAAACGCTGGCTCCTATCATCCGGCCCCTACGCTGCGCTCCGGGGTTCCCTCGCTACGGGCCTGCTCCCGGGAGTACGCGCTGCAGGCCCCATCCATGGGGCCTCAGCGCTTGACGGGCATCCATGCCCGTCACCTCCCTCCGCAGTCCCACCGCTCGGCCTCCTGAAGTCGCAATCTGCGGCGCCTGAACTATCGCGCGCTTAGAAGCAAAAGCAACGGCAACGACAACGACAACGACAGTTGGATGGTTGCCGGGAACCTGGCGAATGCCGCCGACCTCTCAATTCATAGGCCCTGTTAGGAGGACGCCGCCCATGAAACACCTGACGCCTTGGTTATTGGCCGCCAGCCTGACTGCCTGCGGCGAAACCGCCCTGCTGAATGTACTCGACGGCAGTGGCCCAACGCCCCAGTTGCCCGCTCCGGTCAAAACTGCCCTCCCCACCGTGAATATCGCCCCGGCAGTGGGCTGGCCAAAGGACGACAAGCCCGAGGCAGCACCAGGAACTCAGGTGAAAGCGTTTGCCAGCGGACTGGACCACCCTCGCTGGCTTTACCTGTTGCCCAACGGCGACGTGCTGGTGGCCGAAACCAACGCCCCGCCAAAGCCCGAAGATGGCAAGGGCCTGCGCGGCTGGGTCATGAAGAAGGTGATGAAGCGGGCAGGTGCAGGCGTGCCCAGCGCCAACCGCATTACCCTGCTGCGTGACGCCGACCACGACGGCGTGGCAGAAATCCGCACAACCTTCATCGAAGACCTCAACTCACCGTTCGGCATGGCCCTGGTCGGCAAGAACCTCTACATCGCCAACACCGACAAGCTGCTGCGCTTTCACTACGAGCCCGGTGCCATGCAAATTCGCAATGAAGGCCAGTCGGTGGTCGAGTTGCCAGGCGGGCCGCTCAACCACCACTGGACCAAGAACGTGATCGCCAGCCCCAATGGCAAGAAGCTTTTCGTGACGGTCGGTTCCAACAGCAACGTAGGCGAAAACGGCCTGGACAAGGAACAGGGGCGCGCCGCGATCTGGGAAGTTGACCCAGCCAGCGGCCAGCACCGCCTGTTCGCCACCGGCCTGCGCAACCCAAACGGCCTGGCCTGGGAGCCACACAGCGGTGCGTTGTGGACGGCAGTCAACGAGCGTGACGAGATCGGCAGCGATCTGGTGCCGGACTACATCACCTCCGTGAAGGACGGCGGTTTCTATGGCTGGCCCTACAGCTACTATGGCAGGCATGTGGACGAGCGCGTACAACCGCCAGCGCCTGACAAAGTGGCCCAGGCGCTGGTTCCCGACTATGCCGTGGGCCCACACACGGCTTCGCTGGGGCTGGCATTCGCCGAACCGAATGGGCTACCACCGCCGTTCCAACAGGGGGCGTTCGTGGGCCAGCATGGGTCGTGGAACCGCAAGCCGCACAGTGGCTACAAGGTGATTTTCGTGCCGTTCGACCCGTCAGGAAAACCCTCGGGCAAGCCTGTGGACCTGCTTACCGGGTTTCTGGATGAGCATGGCAAGGCCAAGGGCCGCCCGGTCGGGGTAATCAATGATGGGCGTGGCGGCGTGCTGGTAGCCGATGATGTCGGCAATGTGGTCTGGCGGGTGAGCAAGGCGCCGTGAGCCCGCATTGCCAACAGGATTGGGGCCGCTTTGCGGCCCTGCCATTCAGGGATTCTGCGCCAGATGCCCTTGCGGTATGACGCGCTTCGCCTGCAGGTAAGCCTTGGCCCAGTAGCTGTTGGACAGGTAGTCCAGGCGCACCGTGCCGCCGCTTGAAGGCGCATGCACGAAGCGCCCTTCCCCGACATAAATGCCAGCATGGCTGACCTGCGAGCCACCACTGGTGGCGAAGAACACCAGGTCACCGGACTGCAGCGAGTTGGCATCCACGGTCGGTGCGCGCATGACGATCATCTCACGCGTAGAACGCGGCAGGCTTATGCCGGCGGCATCACGGTAAACGTACTTGATCAGGCCACTGCAATCGAAACCGGAATCTGGCGTGTTGCCACCCCAGCGATAAGGCGTGCCCACCAGGCCGATAGCACGCATCAGCACGTCATCGGCAATCGGCGAAGGGCTGGGTTGGCTATAGGTTACCTGCGGCTGTACCACAGGGGCCGGCGCAGGCGCACGGCTGGAGCAGGCAGCCAGCAAGGCTGCCAAGGGGAGAAATGCGAAGCGCGCCATCTTTACCATGGCCAGAACATCCTGTCTGAGTCCGCTGGGCCGCAGCCGAAAAGAGTTGAGAATTTAGATTAGACGTTTTCTATAAATGCGCACGGCGGCGAGCTTTTTCAAAGCATCGCCGCCGTGGCAGGATATATCATTTTGCTATCAGTTGCGCGCGATATTGGTGGTCGGCGCCATGGCCAAGGCACGCTTGGCTTCGATGAAGGTCTTGCTCCAGTAGCGATCACCGAGGCTGTCGATGCGCACGCCACCGCTGCGGCGGCTGCTGGAGTGGATGAACTGGTTGTCACCCAGGTAGATGCCGGCATGGCTGACGCGGCCGCGGCCATTGGTGCTGAAGAACAGCAGGTCACCTGGCTTGAGCTTGTTGCGGGCCACTTTCGGCGCATCGACGTTGATCATTTCACGCGTGGAACGCGGCAGGGTCACGCCCGCTTCTTCGCGGAACAGGTAGCCGATGAAGCCACTGCAGTCGAAGCCGGACTTCTCAGAGGTACCACCGAAGCGGTAGCGGGTGCCGATCAACGACATGCCGCGCTCGAGAATGCTGTCAGCCAGCGCTGGCAGCTGGTAAGGCTTGCTGCTGGAGAAAGACTGCAGGTCATCTTCGGTGGCCAGCTCTTCCGGCTCGCCGAATACCGACGAGGACGAGGCTTTGGCCTTGAACGCCGATTGTGCGGCGATCGGGGAGTGATCCTGGGGCTGCGGCTCTGAATGAGATGCTGGGCCTTGGGCCGCGCAGCCAAAAAGCAGGGTCACGAGTGCGAGTGGCACGAGGGGTGCGAAGCGCTTCAGCATGGGCACGACCGTGTCTGTAATCCTTTAGAAGGGTGAAACTATGCCCTCTATCATGGCCATTTGCAAATTTTATCGAAAAAGATGTGACTTTTTTGTTTTGCCGCTCTGGCCCAACGTTTTCAGGGGCTTACCAACCCAGGGTTTCCTTGAGGAAAGGAATGGTGAGCTTGCGTTGCGCCTGCAGCGAGGCCTGATCGAGACGTTCGAGCAGGTCGAACAACGCACTCATGCTGCGTGCGCCGCGGGTGAGGATGAAGTGGCCGACTTCATCGGTGAGGTGCAAGCCACGGCGCGATGCACGCAGTTGCAGGGCGCGCAGCTTGTCTTCGTCGGACAGGCCACGCATCTGGAACACCAGGGCCAGGGTCAGCCGCGACTTCAGGTCGGGCAGCTTGATCGGCAGTTCGCGCGGCGATGCCGAGGCAGCCAGCAGCAGCCGCCGGCCGCTGTCACGCAGGCGGTTGAACAGGTGGAACATGGCCTCTTCCCAGTCAGCCTTGCCGGCGATCACGTGCAGGTCATCGATGCACACCAGTTCGTACTGGGCCAGGTAGTCGAGCAGCCCTACACCACGATCGAGCAATTGCGCGAGCGGCAGGTAGACAGCGGGTTCGCCGCGTTGCTGGAAGCGGTGGGTGGCAGCCTGTAGCAGGTGGGTACGGCCAACACCTTGCTTGCCCCACAGGTAGATAAGGCTCTCGGTCCAGCCGGCGTCGGCTTCGCATAGCCGCTCGACGTAGCCCAATGCCGCAGCATTGGCGCCCGGATAGTAGTTGATGAAGGTGGCGTCATCGCGCAGGCGCACACCCAGGGGCAACTGGATCGGTGGTTTCATGCTCGCGGGCGGTCGACAGGACCGCAGGGGGCCTTTGGTGAACAATCTGCAAAGTCTATACCCGCAGCGCGGGGCGCACAATCACGGCAGCGGATAGCCCAAGTAAAATCAACGAGTTGCGCGCCAAACGCCTGTGGCATCGGCCCTGTAGGAGCGGCCTTGTGTCGCGATGGGCCGCAAAGCGGCCCCGGAAATCCTGAGCCAGGGCAGATATCCTGGGGCCGCTGCGCGCCCCATCGCGACGCAAGGCCGCTCCTACAAGGGTCAGCGCAGCCAAGAGGCCTCAAGCTCACAACTCCGGGTCAATATCCCCGGCATACATGTCCGATTCCTTGTACAGATCATGCACATGTCGCAGCAGCACCATGATCACCGCCGCCACCGGCAGCGCCAGCAACACCCCGGTAAAGCCGAACAGCTCACCGCCGGCCAGGATCGCGAAAATCACCGCCACCGGGTGCAGGCCGATACGATCGCCGACCAGCAGCGGGGTCAGCACCATGCCTTCCAGCGCCTGGCCGACCATGAATACCGCGACGATGCCCAGCATCGGGTACAGGTCGCCACCAAACTGGAACAGGCCAGCCACCAAGGCCGCGCCGATGCCGATGATGAAGCCCATGTACGGCACGATGGCCGCCAGCCCGGCGAGCATGCCGATCAACAGGCCCAGTTCCAGCCCCACCAGCATCAGACCCGCCGAGTAGATGATGCCCAGCGCCACCATCACCAGCAGCTGCCCACGCACGAACGCGCCCAGCACTTCGTGGCACTCTCCTGCCAGGCCGAGCACCTGCGCCTCACGCTGACGTGGCAACAGGTTGCGCAGCTTGCCCATCATCAGGTCCCAATCTCGCAGCAGGTAGAAGCCCACCACCGGGATCAGCACCATGTTGGCCAGCCAGGCCATCAGCGCCAGGCCCGAGGCGGTGGCATGGGACAGCAGCACGCCGACGATATCGGTGGTCTGGCCCATGTGCGTGCTGATGGCGGCCTTGATCTTGTCGAACTTCCAGAAGCCGTCAGCCAGGCCCAGGCGGCTCTGCACCCAGGGCAGCGCCACGTGCTCGAGCCAGTCGAGCATCTGCGGCGCCAGCTCATACAGGCGCACCAACTGCTTGGCCAGCATCGGTATCAGCACCAGCAGCAAGGCCAGCAGCAACAGGGTGAACAGGCCGAACACCACGACTACGCCCCAGGTGCGCGACAGCCCCAGGCGCTCCAGGCGGTCGACCAGCGGGTCGGCCAGGTAGGCCAGCAGGATGCCGACCAGAAACGGGGTAAGAATGTTGTGCAGGCTGTAAAGCAGCACGGCGACCAGCAGGGCAACGCCCAGCCAGATCCAACGACGCATGTCGGTCACGGTGTGCTCCCCTTACCAGCGAAAACGCAAACCGTCGAACGGCTTGGGTGCTGACTGGGTCGGCACTGGTTGCCCGGCCCCGGCAGTGTCTGCCGGTGCTGGAGGCGCCTGCACTGCGGGCGCCTGCTCTACCGGTACTTCCTGCAGCTTGGCCAGGCCAAGCTGGGCGCGCAGCTGTTCGCGGTTGGCGGTCACGTCGTAGGTCAGGGTGCTGCCCTCGGCCATTTGCAAGCGTGGGCCAAAGGGTTCGAGCACGCGGGCGAGTTCGGCGTAGCGCTGCAGGTTCATCCCCTGCACTTGCACCTGCAACTGGCTGCTGGCACCTGGGCGAGTGACGTAGCGCGGCGCCAGGCGGCTGCTGAGCGCCAGCATCACGGCGTCGGCCAACGCTGCCGGGTCGGCACCCTCGGCAGTACCTTGCTCACGCTGGTCGCCCAGCCACAGCTGCCACTTGCCCTGCCACTTGCCGTCGGTTTCCCGGGCATGCACCGCCAGCAAGGCATCGGCGCCGTAGCGCCCCGAGGCTTCGCGCAGCGCCGCAGGGTCGCTGCCTTCGATCTGCTCGGCATTGGCCACCAGTTGCTCCTGCAGGTCGGCCAGCGGCAGGCGCAACGGCAAGCCACGGTGCTGAGCGGCACGGCGCAGGGGTTGGGCGCTGGCCTGGCCGTCACCGACCAGGTTGCTGCCTTCGATACTGTCGTTCAGCCACCAGCCGAGGATCGAGGGGCGGTTGCTGCCCCACAAGGCCAGGCCGGCCTTGCGCAAGGCCCGTTCGGTACTGCCTGGGTCGAACTCGACCAGCACCGATTCGGGTGGCCCTGCTTCGCTGGCGACCTGGTTGATGATTTGCTGCGGGTCCTTGCGCAGCGCGGCCAATGCCGGGCTTTGCGCCGCCTTGGGGTCGCCGGTCAGGCGCGTTACCAAGGTATCGAGGGCCTGGGTGGTAGCCGCGGCACGGGCCTCGGCGCCCTGCCCGGTGACCGGCTCGCGCACTTGATAAAGGCCGGAGACATTTTCAGCATGGGCAGTGGCCGAGATCAGGGCCAGGCAACCGACTGCCAGAATATTGAAGAAACGCATGGAGGATTCCTGTCCAGAACACATGGAGCGACGGGGCGCTGCCCTGCAGGCTGTGACCGCCACGGACAAGAAATGCTCCGTGACACCGGGCATTTCTGCCTGCCACCTTTCCTATACCTTATACAGCCACCCGCGCGGCAACCAGTCGCGGCCCATGAAAGGATGTTTTTTAATGCTTTCGGCACCTGCCCGTCGGCCTGAGGATGGCCGCTGCCCGGCAACCCTGATAAAATCGCGCGCCTTCACAGACCACTGACGTTTCAGGCAGCCGCCGCTTACCAGCCGGCCTTGGCCGTCATGGTCGTTTTTAAGAATCCCTCCCTCCTAAAGGCCTGGATCAATGAGCAAGCAACCCTCCCTGAGCTACAAGGACGCCGGTGTAGACATCGACGCCGGCGAAGCACTGGTCGAACGCATCAAGGGCGTGGCAAAACGCACCGCACGCCCTGAAGTCATGGGTGGCCTGGGCGGCTTCGGCGCCCTCTGCGAGATCCCGGCCGGCTACAAGCAGCCGGTGCTGGTCTCCGGCACCGACGGCGTCGGCACCAAGCTGCGCCTGGCACTGAACCTGAACAAGCACGACAGCATCGGCCAGGACCTGGTCGCCATGTGCGTCAACGACCTGGTAGTGTGCGGCGCCGAGCCGCTGTTCTTCCTCGACTACTATGCCACCGGCAAACTGAACGTCGACGTGGCCGCCACCGTGGTCACCGGCATCGGTGCCGGTTGCGAACTGGCCGGCTGCTCGCTGGTCGGTGGTGAAACCGCCGAAATGCCTGGCATGTACGAAGGCGAAGACTACGACCTGGCAGGCTTCTGCGTCGGCGTGGTGGAAAAGGCCGAGATCATCGACGGCTCCAAGGTTGCCACCGGCGACGCACTGATCGCCCTGCCGTCCTCGGGCCCGCACTCCAACGGCTACTCGCTGATCCGCAAGATCCTCGAAGTGTCCGCCACCGACATCGAGAACACCCAGCTGGGCGGCAAGCCGTTGACCGACCTGCTGATGGCGCCGACCCGCATCTACGTCAAGCCGCTGCTGCAACTGATCAAGAACACCGGCGCGGTCAAGGCCATGGCCCACATCACCGGTGGCGGCCTGCTGGACAACATCCCGCGCGTACTGCCTGCCAACGCCCAGGCGGTGATCGACGTGGCCAGCTGGCAGCGCCCGGCAGTGTTCGACTTCCTGCAGGAAAAAGGCAACGTCGACGAGCATGAAATGCACCGCGTACTGAACTGCGGCGTCGGCATGGTCATCTGCGTGGCCCAGGATCAGGTAGAAGCTGCCCTGAACGAACTGCGCGCCGCTGGCGAGCAGCCATGGGTGATCGGCCACATCGCCGAAGCCGCCGAGGGCGCTGCCCAGGTCGAGCTGCAGAACCTCAAGGCACACTGATGCCAAGCAAGACCTGCAATGTAGTGGTACTGCTGTCGGGCTCCGGCAGCAACCTGCAAGCCCTGATCGACAGTTGCCAAGGCCAGGACAGCCCGGTGCGCATCCGTGCGGTGGTTTCCAACCGCGCCGATGCCTACGGCCTGCAACGCGCCGCGGCGGCCGGTATCGACAGCGTCGTGCTTGAGCACACCCAGTTCGACGGCCGTGAAGCCTTCGATGCCGCGCTGATGGCGCGCATCGACGGTTTCGCCCCGGACCTGGTAGTGCTGGCCGGCTTCATGCGTATCCTCAGTGGCGACTTCGTGCGCCACTATCAGGGCCGCCTGCTCAACATCCACCCGTCGCTGCTGCCCAAGTACAAGGGCTTGCATACCCACCGCCGGGCGCTGGAGGCAGGCGACGCCGAGCACGGCTGCAGCGTACACTTCGTGACTGAGGAACTCGATGGCGGCCCACTGGTCGTACAGGCTGTGGTACCGGTGGTGCCGGACGACACCGTCGAAAGCCTGGCCCAGCGGGTTCACCGCCAGGAACACCTGATTTACCCGCTGGCGGTGCGCTGGTTCGCCGAAGGGCGCTTGCGCCTTGGCGAACAGGGTGCATTACTGGATGGCCAGCCCCTGGCGGCCAGCGGTCACTTGATTCGATCCTAGGAGAATTTATGCGTCGCGCCCTGCTCTTGGCTCTCGCCGTGCTCGCCCTGCCCCTCCAGGCAGCTGATCTGAAGCCGTTCTCGGCCAGCTATACCGCAGACTGGAAGCAACTGCCCATGAGCGGCACCGCCGAGCGCAGCCTGGTCAAGAATGCCAACGGTACCTGGGACCTTAACTTCAAGGCTTCCATGATGATCGCCAGCCTGACCGAGCAAAGCACCCTGCGCCTGGACAACGACACCCTGCTGCCGCAGAAGTACCACTTCGAGCGTGGTGGCCTGGGCAAGGCCAAGAAGGTCGACCTGACCTTCGACTGGAACAGCAAGAAGGTCACCGGCAGCGACCGTGGCGACGCCATCACCCTGCCACTGAACCGTGGCGTGCTGGACAAGTCGTCCTATCAGCTGGCCCTGCAGCACGATGTGGCCGCTGGCAAGAAGAGCATGACCTACCAGGTGGTCGACGGTGACGAGATCGACACCTACGACTTCCGCGTGCTGGGCACCGAAAAGGTCACCACCAAGACCGGCCAGGTCGATGCGGTGAAGGTCGAGCGCGTGCGCGACCCAAGCCAGAGCAAGCGCATCACCGAGCTGTGGTTTGCCAAGGACTGGGACTACCTGCTGGTGCAACTGCGCCAGGTCGAGACCGACGGCAAGGAATACGTGATCGTGCTGCAGGATGGCACGGTGGATGGCAAGCTGGTGAAGGGCAACTGAGCCAGCGCTGCCAGCAGCACCCGAAGCCCCGCCTTGTGCGGGGCTTTTTTCTGACCTCTCAAAGCTCCCACACTTGACCGCGCTCCGGCTTCCATGAAACTTGTTTCATCCCAGTTTTATTTACTTAGCCTGCTAACAAACTCTATAAAGAGGGTGTGCGACACAGTGTCGCAGCCAACTGAAGCAGTGGAGTTTAACGATGACAGTCCAAGTAACCGAACGCGACGAATCGAAAATGTCCCACGAAGGCCTGGCCGCTGGCGTGCGGATCTGGGATGTGCACCAACAAGGCCAGCTGGTGGGGATGTTCCACAACGAACATGAAGCGCACCAGTACCGTACAGAGCTGGAAAACCTGGAAAACCAGCGCGCCACGCAATGACCCCATCTTCAAATGAAAAACCCCGCCTAGGCGGGGTTTTCATGGTTACCACATCAGATCATCCGGGATCTTGTAGGCCGCGTACGGGTCGTCTTCGTCCGCTTCCTCGACATGGGTGTTCAGCAGCAGGATGCGGCTTGGGTCGCGCTCCTGGATCTTCACCGCAGCTTCACGCGGGATGACTTCGTAACCACCGGCATGCGCCACCACAGCCAGCGCGCCATTGCTCAGCTTGGTCCGCATCAGGGCATTGACGGCAATGCGCTTGACCTTCTTGTCGTCGACGAAGTTGTAGTAGTCCTCGGTGCTCAGCTTCGGCAGGCGAGTCGCTTCAATCAACTGCTTGATCTGCGCGGCGCGGGCTTTCTGCTCGGCTTTTTCCTGCTGCTGGCGGTTCAGTTCCTGGTCACGCTTGGCTTTCTCGGCCATGGCTTCCTTGGCCAGGCGCTGTTGGGTGTCGTCTACCTCGACCTGGCCTTTGTGCTCCAGGCGTTTCTGTTTCTTCTCGGCCTTGTTGGCCTGGGAAACCTGTTTCTGGTTGACCAGACCGGCTTTGAGCAGTTGGTCGCGAAGGGAAAGGCTCATGAATGTTCACTCACTTATGCAACAGCTCAGCTGCAGCTGGGCAGGTTCTTTTCCTGACGTTTGGCTTCGCCCCAAAGGGCGTCCAGTTCGTCAAGGTTACAATCTTCGATGGATCGCCCACTGTCGCGCAATGCCTGTTCGATGAAGCGGAAACGCCGCTCGAACTTGCGATTGGCACGGCGCAAGGCGTGTTCCGGGTCCTGCTTGAGGTGACGGGCCAGGTTGACGGCGGCGAACAGCAGGTCGCCGACTTCATCCTCGAGCGCATCGGCATCGCCATCGGCCATGGCCTGCAGCACTTCGTCCAGCTCTTCGCGGACCTTGTCCAGCACCGGCAATGCCGCAGGCCAGTCGAAACCGACCGTGGCCGCGCGCTTTTGCAGTTTGGCTGCCCGCGACAACGCCGGCAATGCCGCTGGTACGTCGTCGAGCAACGACAGCTGTTCGGGCTGGCTCTTTTCCGCGCGCTCTTCAGCCTTGATTTCTTCCCAGCGTGACTTGACCTGGGCCTCGCTCAGGCTGGGGGTGTCCACCGGCGCGTACAGCTCGCCGGTGGGGAATACATGCGGGTGACGGCGAATGAGCTTGCGGGTGATGCTGTCGACCACGCCGTCGAACTCGAATCGCCCCTCCTCGCGGGCCAGCTGGCTGTAGTAGACCACCTGGAACAGCAGGTCGCCCAGCTCACCTTGCAGATGCTCGAAGTCGCCGCGCTCGATGGTGTCGGCAACCTCGTAGGCCTCTTCGATGGTGTGCGGGACGATGCTCGCGTAGTTCTGCTTCAGGTCCCACGGGCAGCCGTACTGCGGGTCGCGCAGGCGGGCCATGAGGTGCAGCAGGTCGTCGAGGGTGTAGGTCATGTAAGCAGGTCCTTCGGCGATGGCTTCTTCGCGGGTGAACCCGCTCCCACAGGAAAAGTGCACATTTGAAGACTTGCACCATCCCTGTGGGAGCGGGTTTACCCGCGAAGCAGGCGCCGCGGTCTCAAGGGGTACGATTACGCCGCGTCTCGATGATATTCGGCAACTGCGAGATCCGCCCCAGCAGGCGCCCCAGCGCGTCCAGGCCCGGAATCTCGATGGTCAGCGACATCAGCGCGGTGTTGTCTTCCTTGTTCGAGCGGGTGTTCACCGCCAGCACGTTTATCTTCTCGTTCAGCAGCACTTGTGACACATCACGCAGCAAGCCCGGGCGGTCATAGGCACGAATGACGATGTCGACCGGATAAGTCTGCACAGGGATCGGCCCCCAGCTGACCTGGATCATGCGCTCCGGTTCCTTGCCCGCCAACTGCAGCACCGAGGCGCAGTCCTGGCGGTGGATGCTCACGCCGCGGCCCTGAGTGATGTAGCCGACGATGGCGTCGCCCGGCAGCGGCTGGCAGCAGCCGGCCATCTGCGTCAGCAGGTTGCCGACACCCTGGATCTGGATGTCACCACGCTTGCCGGTGCGCGGCCCGGTAGGCTTGCGCGGTACCAGTTCGATCTGCTCGATGCGCTCGGGCTCCAGCAACTGCTGGGCGGCGTTGACCAGGTGCGCCAGGCGCAGGTCGCCGGCACCGAGCGAGGCAAACATGTCCTCGGCGGTCTTGACGTTGGTCTTTTCGGCCAGGCGCTCGAAATCCACCTGCGGCAGGCCCAGGCGGCTGAGCTCGCGTTCGAGCAAGGTCTTGCCGGCGGCGACGTTCTGGTCACGAGCCTGCAGCTTGAACCAGTGCACGATCTTGGCCCGCGCCCGCGAAGTGGTGACGTAGCCCAGGTTGGAGTTCAACCAGTCACGGCTGGGGTTGCCGTGCTTGCTGGTAATGATCTCGACCTGCTCGCCGGTCTGCAGGCTGTAGTTGAGCGGTACGATGCGCCCGTTGATCTTGGCGCCGCGGCAGTTGTGGCCGATTTCGGTGTGCACGCGGTAGGCGAAGTCCAGCGGCGTGGCACCCTTTGGCAAGTCGATGGCGTGGCCGTCCGGGGTGAACACATAGACCCGGTCCGGCTCGATGTCGACCCGCAACTGCTCGGCCAGGCCACCGATGTCGCCCAGCTCTTCGTGCCACTCCAGCACCTGGCGCAGCCAGGAGATCTTCTCTTCGTAATGGTTGGAACTGGGCTTGACGTCGGTGCCCTTGTAGCGCCAGTGGGCGCAAACCCCAAGCTCGGCTTCCTCGTGCATGCCGTGGGTACGGATCTGCACTTCCAGCACCTTGCCCTCGGGGCCGATCACCGCGGTGTGCAGCGAGCGATAGCCGTTCTCCTTGGGGTTGGCGATGTAGTCGTCGAACTCCTTGGGGATGTGTCGCCACAGGGTGTGCACGATACCCAGCGCGGTGTAGCAGTCGCGGATTTCCGGCACCAGCACACGTACCGCGCGCACGTCGTAGATCTGGCTGAATTCCAGGCCTTTGCGCTGCATCTTGCGCCAGATCGAATAGATATGTTTCGCCCGGCCGCTGATGTCGGCCTTGACGCCAGTGGCCAGCAGCTCGTTCTGCAGCTGGTTCATCACCTCGCTGATGAAGCGCTCGCGGTCCAGACGACGCTCGTGCAGCAGCTTGGCGATCTGTTTGTACTGGTCGGGTTCGAGGTAGCGGAAGGACAGGTCTTCCAGCTCCCACTTGATGTGGCCGATACCCAGACGGTGCGCCAGCGGCGCATAGATATCGAACACCTCGCGCGCGACACGCAGGCGTTTCTCGTCGTCGGCTGCCTTGACCGCACGGATCGCGCAGGTGCGCTCGGCCAGCTTGATCAGCGCCACGCGCACATCGTCGACCATGGCCACGAGCATCTTGCGCAGGTTCTCGACCTGCGCCTGCGAGCCCAGCACCAGCGACTGGCGCGGGCTGAGGCTGGCGCTGATGGCGGCCATGCGCAGCACCCCGTCGATCAGCTTGGACACCACCGGGCCAAAGCGCTGGCTGACCTCGGCCAGGGTCACCTTGCCCTCGCGCACCGAGCGGTAGATGACCGCCGCCACCAGGGAATCCTGGTCGAGCTTGAGGTCGGCGAGGATTTCAGCGATCTCCAGGCCCGCCTGGAAGCTGGACGTACCGTCCGCCCAGGAATGCTTGGCCGGGTTGCCCTTTTTCTCGACCTCATGGGCAAACTCGCAGGCCTCTTTCAACGCTGCGCGATCCAGTGCCGAATCGACGCTTACCACATGGTCCAACCATGCTTCGAGATTGATACTGCCGTCGGTGTTGACCGGCTGGTGCACTCTCACCTGTACCATCTTTGTTTTACCTTTCCATACAGCACACCACTCGGGTGCGCTGGCGATCACCGTGCGGCCACCATTCCGTGGAGACCGCACCAAGGGGCCAGTCAGCTAGCCCGCTTCGAATAACGCCATGGCCTCGACATGCGCCGTCTGAGGAAACATGTCGAGAATCCCGGCCCTTTTTAACCGGTACCCCTGGCCGACCAGCACCTGGGCGTCTCGCGCCAGCGTGGCCGGGTTGCACGATACATAGACCAGCCTTCTGGCCTTGAGGCGGGCGATGCCTTGCACCACCTCGAAAGCACCGTCGCGCGGTGGATCCAAGAGTACCGCAGAAAAGCCCTCGGCGGCCCATCCGGCGCCCGCCAAAGGCTGCGATAAATCGGCCTGAAAAAACCGTGCGTTATGCACATTGTTGTTCCGGGCATTGGCCGCGGCCCGATCGACCATGGCCTGCACGCCTTCCACTGCCACCACCTCACGCGCCTGACGGGCCAGCGGCAGGGCGAAGTTGCCCAGGCCGCAGAACAGGTCCAGCACGCGCTCGTCGGCCTGGGGTGCGAGCCAGGCCAGGGCCTGCTCGATCATCGCCGTGTTGACCTGGGCATTTACCTGCACGAAGTCACCTGGGCGCCAGGCCAGTTCCAGCTGCCAGGGCGCCAGGGCAAAGCCCAACTGCGCGGCCGGGTCCGTTGGCGCCGGCTCTCCTTCACCCTGCAGCCACAGCTGGGCGTTGGCCTGTTCGCAGAACGCCTGCAACCTGGCCAGGTCTTCGGCGGGCAACGGCGCGACATGGCGCACCAGCAGCGCCTCGGCAGTACCGCTGAACAGTTCCACATGGCCCAGCGCCTGAGGCTTGCTCAGCGAGCGCAGCACGGTAGGCAGGTGGCGCAGAATCGATTGCAAGGGCTGTACCAGCACCGCGCAATCGTCGATGGCAATGATGTCCTGACTGGCCTCGGCGCGGAAGCCGACCTCCAGCTGGCGCGCCTTGACGTCCCAGCGCACTGCCACGCGGGCGCGACGCCGGTAGCCGAACTCGGGCCCGCTCAGCGGTGCAGCCCATTCCTCGGGCTGCACGCCGGCCACCCGCTGCAGCTGCTCGGCCAGGGTGCGTTGCTTGAGCGCCAGCTGCGCTTCGTGCGGCAGGTGCTGCAGACTGCAGCCTCCGCAGCGCTCGTAATATCGGCACGGAGCCTGACGGCGTTCGGGGCTGGCCTGCAGCAAGCGCTCCAGGCGGGCCTCGACCACTTTGCCACGGGCATTGAGCACCCGCGCCTCTACAGCCTCCCCGGCCAGGGCGCCACTGACGAACCAGGTGCGCCCTTCGTGGAAGGCAATGCCGCGGCCGTCACCGGCCAGGCGCTCGATTTCCAGGCGCTGTTTCTTGCCCACCGGGACCTGGGGGCTGCGGTTGCCGCCGGCCGGCTGAAAGCGCAGGCCGCTGTTGCTTTTCTTCTTGGACATTTAGCTCGGGTCGAACAGGCCGGTGGACAGGTAACGGTCGCCGCGATCGCAGATGATCGCGACCATCGTGGCATTTTCCACCTCGCGGGACAGACGCAGCATGGCTGCAACTGCACCACCGGAAGACACACCGCAGAAAATGCCCTCTTCACGGGCAAGGCGGCGGGTGGTTTCCTCGGCTTCCTGCTGCGACATGTCGACCACGCGGTCGACGCGGCTGGCGTCGAAGATTTTCGGCAGGTATTCCTCGGGCCAGCGGCGGATGCCCGGAATGGCCGAGCCTTCCATTGGTTGCAGACCGATGATCTGCACCGCCGGGTTCTGTTCCTTGAGGTACTGCGAGCAGCCCATGATGGTACCGGTGGTACCCATGGAACTGACGAAATGGGTGATGGTGCCCTGGGTCTGCTGCCAGATCTCGGGGCCAGTGCTGTTGTAGTGAGCGATAGGGTTGTCGCCGTTGGCGAACTGGTCCAGCACCAGCCCGCGGCCTTCGCCCTGCAGCTTCTCGGCCAGGTCACGGGCGCCTTCCATGCCCTCTTCCTTGGTCACCAGGATCAGCTCGGCGCCGTAGGCGGTCATGGCAGCCTTGCGCTCGGCGGTGGAGTTGTCGGGCATGATCAGGATCATCTTGTAGCCCTTGATCGCCGCAGCCATCGCCAGGGCGATGCCGGTGTTGCCGGAGGTGGCTTCGATCAGAGTATCGCCGGGCTTGATCTGGCCGCGCAGTTCGGCGCGGATGATCATCGACAGTGCCGGGCGGTCCTTTACCGAGCCGGCGGGATTGTTACCTTCGAGCTTGAGCAGGAGGGTGTTGCTGGTTTCGCCAGCAATACGCTGCAGGCGAACCAGGGGCGTATTGCCGACGCAATCGGCGATGGTTGGGTACTGCAAGGTCATGGCGTATTTCACAATCCGGACGGCAGGGGTGCCTATCATACCGGCAAACCCTTCGCGGCCATATCACGCAATCTGTGGTGAATATAGCTACAAGCTATATCGATAACCTGTACCAGCCCTTTCGCGGGTGAACCCGCTCCCACAGGGACTTCACTGGCCTCAAGAATAGTGATGAACCTGTGGGAGCGGGTTCACCCGCGAAGAGGCCGGCACATGTAACGGCAAGCGCATCCACAACCGCAGCCCGCGCTTGCCATTCTCCGCCCACAAGGTGCCGCCCTGGCGCTGGATCGCACTGCGGGCAATGCTCAACCCCAGGCCGAAACCGCCATCTCCTGGTCGCGAACCGTCCAGCCGCGAGAACGGCGCAAAAATCCGCTCCAGGTCTTCTTCAGCCACGCCACCGCCCTCGTTTTCCAGCCACAACCTCCAATACCCGCCTTCACGTTGCCCACCGAGGCGCACCACACCATCGGCCGGCGAATGACGAATGGCGTTGCGCAACAGGTTTTCCAGCGCCTGGGCCAGGTGGTTGAGGTTGCCCTGCACCCAGCAGTCGGCCGGCACTTCGCAGCGCAGCCGCGCCAGCGACCAGCCGCTTTCATAGCTGGCATTCTCGGCCAGCAGCTCCCACAGCGCCTGCACCTCGATCGGCTCCAGGTTCATCGGCGCACGTTCGGCGTCCTGCCAGGCCAGTTGCAGGGTGTCCTCGACCAGCTGCTGCATGCAGTCCACCTCCCGCGTCAGGCGTTCACGCAGGCGTTGCAGGTCGGATTCGCCATCGCAGGCCACACGCAGCCGGCTCAGTGGCGTACGCATTTCGTGGGACAGGTCACGCAGCAACTGCTGCTGCATGGTTACCGTGCCCTGCAGCCGCTCGGCCATCTGGTCGAAGGCTCGGGCCAGTTCGCCCAGCTCGTCATGCCGGGCGATGGTGCGTGGATCGAGGCGCGCCGACAGCTGGTCGGCGCGCCAGGCGTTGGCCTGCTCGCGCAACTGGTTCAACGGCACGATGAGCATGCGATAAAGGCCCACGCACAACAGCAGGGTAAACAGGCCGGGAATGATGCCGTTGGTGACGATGCGCCACAGCATGCGGTATTGGCCGGGGTTGAAGCGCTGCGGCAGTTCGATCACCAGCATGCCCTGCTCCGGTGCCCCCGGGAACGGTATGCGCAGCCATGGCTGCTCGACGCTGCGCCGGCTCATCGGCCAGTCGACACCACGCAGGCGGGTGAGCCGCTGCATGATCTGCGGGTCGAGGCTGGCGCTGTCCAGCGGCCGCAGGTTGAGGTCGAGTACGCCAACCCAGCCGCGTTCGCGCTGGTGCATCGCCGTCACCCACCTGTCCAGCCCCATCCGCCCGCCACTGCGCCAGGCCTGCTCGGCCTCGGCAGCATAGCCACGCAAGGCCTGCCGCGCCGGCTCCGAGAGGAAAGCGTTCTGGGTTTCCATGTGCCGGCCCCAGGTGTAGCTGAGGCCGATCATCAGCAGGCAGAAGCCCACCAACAGGATGGCCAGCTTCCAGAACAGCGAATGGCGGTCGAGCATGGGTCACTCCGCCTCGCTGGCGCTGAGTACGTAGCCCTTGCCCCACACGGTGCGGATCTGCCGTTCGTGATAGCCGATGCCCTTGAGCTTGCGACGGATCTGGCTGACGTGCATGTCCAGGCTGCGATCATGCCGCGAATAGCCTCGCTGCAGCACTTGCTGGTAGAGGAACGGCTTGCTCAGCACTTCGTCGAGGTTGCGGTTGAGGATGTCGAGCAGGCGGAACTCGCTGGGGGTCAGCCCGGCCAGGCGACCCTCCAGGCGCACGTCGTACAGTCCCTCGTCGTATTGCAGTTCGCCACTGGCGGCATGCGCGTGCGGGGCTTGATGGCGTCGTTCGAGGGCCACGCGGCGCAGTATGGCTTCGATGCGTACCTGCAGCTCGGCCATGCTGAACGGCTTGGGCAGATAGTCGTCGGCACCGCGCTGGAAACCGCTGATGCGGTCGGCCTCGGCACCCAGCGCCGACATCAGGATCACCGGCGTGGCACTACGCTTGCGCAACTGCGCCAGGGCATCCAGACCGTTGAGCCCGGGCAGCAGGATGTCCATGAGCACCACATCGAAAGCCTGGCGGCCTGCCGTTTCCAGACCCTCCAATCCATTGCGGCACCAGGTCACCTGGAAACCGCCGCGCTGCAGCTCTTCGTGCAGGTAGGCACCGAGAACGGGGTCATCCTCGATGGCAAGGATGTTGGAATTGTGAATAGCTACAGGATTCATTGGCAACTGCCATGCATTCTCAATCGCGTGATTATTGAGTATCCAGCGCCTGCCAGGCAACCGCCCTGCGACCAATGCCCCTGCAAGGGCGCAAAACACATACTAAAGAGGTGCAATAGCACTGCAGGCGGAGTAACTTCCCGGCTTGGCCGTCATTGCGTGACGGTGTCCAGGCACATGACAGGAGGCGAGTGTGCTCGATCGCTTGGGAATTCGCAGCCGGGTCCTGCTGCTGGCTCTGCTGCCGGCCGGCCTGATGGCCCTGGTGCTGGGTAGTTACTTCACCTGGCTGCAACAGAACGACCTCCGCACCCAGTTGCTGCAACGCGGCAAGATGATCGCCGAGCAACTGGCGCCGCTGGCTGCGCCCGCCATGGCCAAGCTGGCACCGGCGCAACTGGAGCGTATTGCCGCGCAAACCCTGGAGCAGGCGGATGTGCGCGCGGTCGCCTTCCTGGCCCCTGACCGCACGCGTCTGGCCCACGCTGGCCCGAGCATGCTCAACCAGCCGCCCAGCGGCGGCACCGGCACCCAACTGCTGCAACGCAGCGGCAATGATGCCACCCGCTACCTGATGCCGGTGTTCGGCCACCATCGCGACCTGGCCACCGATGCCGTGCCGGCCGAAACCGAACGCCTGCTGGGCTGGGTCGAGATCGAGCTGTCCCACGACGGCACCCTGCTGCGCGGCTACCGCAACCTGTTCACCAGCCTGTTGCTGATTCTCGCCTGCCTGGTGCTCAGCGGCTTGCTGGCACTGCGCATGAGCCGCACCATCAACGACCCGATCAAGCGCATCAAGCACGCGGTCAACCAGCTCAAGGACGGCCACCTCGAGGAACGCCTGCCGGCCATGGGCAGCCATGAGCTGGACGAGCTGGCGCGCGGCATCAACCGCATGGCCGAAACCCTGCACAACGCCCACGAAGAGCTGCAACACAGCATCGATCAGGCCACCGAGGACGTGCGCCAGAACCTGGAAACCATCGAGATCCAGAACATCGAGCTGGACATGGCGCGCAAGGAGGCCCTGGAGGCCAGCCGCATCAAGTCGGAATTCCTGGCCAACATGAGCCACGAAATCCGCACCCCGCTCAACGGCATCCTCGGTTTCACCCACCTGCTGCAGAAAAGCGAGCTGACACCACGCCAGCTGGACTACCTGAGCACCATCGAGAAGTCCGCCGACAACCTGCTCGGGATCATCAACGAGATCCTCGATTTCTCCAAGATCGAGGCCGGCAAGCTGGTGCTCGACAGCATCCCCTTCAACCTGCGCGACCTGATCCAGGACACCCTGACCATCCTCGCCCCGGCCGCCCACGCCAAGCAGCTGGAGCTGCTCAGCCTGATCTACCGCGATACCCCGTCGTCGCTGATCGGCGACCCGTTGCGGCTCAAGCAGATCCTTACCAACCTGGTCAGCAACGCCATCAAGTTCACCCGCGAGGGCACCATCGTCGTGCGCGCCATGCTCGAAGACGAGCACGAAGACAGTGCGCAACTACGCATCAGCGTGCAGGACACCGGCATCGGCCTGTCGCCGCAGGATGTGCGTACGCTGTTCCAGGCCTTCAGCCAGGCCGACAACTCGCTGGCCCGCCAGCCTGGCGGCACTGGCCTGGGGCTGGTGATTTCCAAGCGCCTGATCGAACAGATGGGCGGCGAAATCGGTGTCGACAGCACCCCGGGCGAGGGTTCGCAGTTCTGGATCAGCCTGAACCTGCCCAAAGCCCACGACGGTGTCGAGGACCTGCCGCTGCAACCGCTGCTGGGTCGCCGCGCAGCCATCGTCGATGGCCACGAACTGGCGCGCCAGGCGTTGGAACACCAGCTGGAGGACTGCGGCCTCAGCGTCAGCCTGTTCCCCTCCTTCGACCAGTTGCTGCAGGGCGTGCAAGCTGCCAGCCAGGCCGGCCTGCCATTCGACTTCGCCGTGCTCGGCGCCAACCTTGGCAACCTGTCGCCCGAGCAGCTGGGCCATTACCACCAGCAGCTCGAACGCTACCATTGCCAGTGCGTGGTGCTGTGCCCGACCACCGAGCAGGCGCTCTACCATCCGTACCTGCCCAACGGCCATGGCCAGTTGTTGTCCAAGCCGACCTGCACGCGCAAACTGCGCCGCCTGTTGCTGGAACTGCTACAACCGCGCCGCCCGCAAGGCGAGGTGAACAGCGTCAACGGCCAGCGCCAGCCGAAAATCCTCTGCGTCGACGACAACCCCGCCAACCTGTTGCTGGTGCAGACCCTGCTCGAAGACATGGGCGCCGAGGTGCTGGCCGTCGACAACGGCTATGCGGCGGTGCAGGCGGTGCAGGACGAGCCGTTCGACCTGGTGCTGATGGACGTGCAGATGCCGGGCATGGACGGCCGCGCCTGCACCGAACAGATCCGCCTGTGGGAAAACACCCAAAGCAGCAACCCGCTGCCGATCGTCGCCCTCACCGCCCACGCCATGGCCAACGAGAAACGCGCGTTGCTGCACGGTGGCATGGACGACTACCTGACCAAGCCGATCAGCGAACGGCAACTGGCCCAGGTGGTGATGAAATGGACCGGCCTGAGCCTGGGCGCACCACAGCAGGAACGCCTGGCCGAGCAACTGGACAACGGTGATGACCTGAAGGTGCTGGACCCCGAGGAAGGCCTGCGCCTGGCCGCCGGCAAAGCAGACCTGGCGGCCGATATGCTGAGCATGCTGCTGAACTCGCTGGAAGCCGACCGCGAAGCCATACGCGCCGCCCGCGAGGCCGACGACCGCAACGGCCTGATCGAACAGGTGCACCGCCTGAACGGCGCCTCGCGTTATTGCGGCGTGCCGCAGTTGCGGGCCGCGTGCCAGCGCAGCGAAACCTTGCTCAAGCAGGAAAACCCGCTGGCACAACAGGCACTGGATGAACTGGATGCGGCGATCAACCGCTTGGCGGCGCAGGCCAGATTGAGCGCCTGACCAACGCGGTCTTGGTAGGAGCGGCCTTGTGTCGCGAAAGGGCCGCAAGGCGGCCCCGGCGATCGTCGCCATGGCATAGAACCTGGGGCCGCTCCGCGCCCCTTTTGCGACACAAGGCCGCTCCTACAGGGCCTGTGTCGTTAATGAGTCATGTATAAGGAATCAAACATGCGCGCCCTGTTGTTCAGCAGCCAGCACTACGACCAGGAAAGCTTCACCCGGGCCGCCAGCGGCACCACCCTGGACCTGCACTTCCAGCCCGCCCGCCTGACCCTCGACACCGCGGCCCTGGCCGATGGCTACGAGGTGGTCTGCGCCTTCATCAATGACGAGCTCGACGCCCAGGTGCTGCAGCGCCTGGCCGCAGGCGGCACACGCCTGGTCGCCCTGCGTTCGGCCGGCTACAACCATGTCGACCTGGCCACCGCCCAGCGCCTGGGCCTGACCGTGGTGCGAGTGCCGGCCTATTCGCCGCACGCCGTGGCCGAACATGCCGTGGCGCTGATCCTGGCCCTGAACCGGCGCCTGCACCGGGCCTACAACCGCACCCGCGAGGGTGACTTCACCCTGCACGGGCTTACCGGTTTCGACCTGCATGGCAAGACCGTCGGCGTGGTTGGTACCGGCCAGATCGGCACCGCGTTCGCCCGCATCATGGCCGGTTTTGGCTGCCAGTTGCTGGCCTATGACCCCTACCCCAACCCCGAGCTGCTGGCCCTGGGCGCGCGCTACCTGCCATTGCCCGAGTTGCTGCGCGAAGCCCGCGTCATCAGCCTGCACTGCCCGCTGACCGAACACACCCGGCACCTGATCAATGCACAAAGCCTGGCCCAGTTGCAGCCCGGCGCCATGCTGATCAACACCGGCCGCGGCGCGCTGGTCGACACCCCGGCGCTGATCGACGCGCTGAAGAGCGGCCAGCTCGGCTACCTGGGCCTGGACGTCTACGAAGAAGAAGCCCAGCTGTTCTTCGAGGACCGCTCCGACCTGCCGCTACAGGACGACGTACTGGCCCGCCTGTTGACCTTCCCCAACGTGATCATCACCGCCCATCAGGCGTTCCTTACCCGCGAGGCACTGGATGCCATCGCCGCGACCACGCTGGACAACATCAACCGCTGGGCGGCAGGCAATCCACAGAATCTGGTGATGGGTTAGTGCTAGGATACGCGGCATTTCTGGAGGACCCATGGTCGAGCACGATTTCCGCTACACCCTTTTCAACCCGCAACACACGCTTATCGAGTGCCGCGCCCTGGTGCCGGGCCGCTATCAGGTCACCGGCAACGGCGGCTCGATGCACATAGGCGACACCCTGCTGGTCACCCTCAAGGGCAGCAAGGACTTGTCCATGCGCCTGACAGTGGAGAGCGTGCGCCACCTGATCAACCCGCGCGGCCAGTGGGTTGCCGTGGCCAGCGGCCCGGTGTTCAACGAACTGGAAATCCTCACCTGGCAGGTCGCGTGCGACAGCTGCGACGCCGTGCTGGACTTCGAGTTCGCGGTGGACGCCAAGCTGGGCAAGAAAGCCCGCCAGCCTGCCGCCAGCGCGCGCGTAGCCGAGCTGGGCTGGGCCAGCCGTGGCGAAAAACACCTGTGCCCGCGTTGCCAGGAGAGCGCCGAGTGAAGAATCTGCTGACCGGCGTGCTGATTGCCAGCGGCCTGCTCGGCTGCGCCGCGGAACCCTCGAAACTGCAGCAGGAGCGCAGCTACGTGCTGGAGTGGATTGGCGAACGACCACTGATCGACTACAGCCACCTGACCCTGACCCTGGCCAGCGATGGCCGTGCCTATGGCAACGGCGGCTGCAACCACTGGTTCGCGCCATACACACTGGACGGCGAGCACCTGAGCTTCGGCAAGGTCGGCAAAACCCGCAAGCTCTGCGCACCGGCGTTGATGGAGCAGGAAAAGCGCTTCCTGCAGGCGCTGGAAACAGTGCAGCGCTGGGATGTGTCGCCTATCGAGCAGGTGCGTTTCTGGCCGGCCGAAGGCAAGCCGCTGCGCTTCTGGCCTGAGGAAGGCTGACCGATCCTCTGGCCTCTTCGCGGGTAAACCCGCTCCCACAGGTTCGGCGCAGGCTTTGAAAGCGGCGCTGTACCTGTGGGAGCGGGTTTACCCGCGAAGCTTTCTGGATCAGGCGCCTTTCAGGGCCTTGATCCTGGCCTGCAGCCCTTCCAGGGTCTGCTCGCCCATCAGCTGCTCCCGCACCTTGCCCTTGTCATCGATGATGTAGGTCACCGGCAATGCCTCGCTACGTGGCAGGTCATAGCGTTCGGCCGGGTCCTGTGCCAATACGGTGAAGGCGATGCCCAGGGTTTCGGCAGCCTGCTTGAGCTCCTGCCCCTGCAAGCCGTCGAAGTTCACCCCCACCACCTTGATACCGTCGGCCGCCCACTGCTTGGCTGCCGCGTTCAGTTCAGGGATTTCGGTACGGCACGGCCCGCACCATTCGGCCCAGTAATTGAGCACCAGCCAGTGCCCATCGAGTTGTTCGGCCTTAATCGTATTACCGTGTTGGTCCACGCCATAATCGGCACCGCAACCACCGAGCAACAGGCTCGCGGTGATGGCCAGTACTGCTGCCAGACGCCTTGCCATGGGTCAATCCTTCTCGAGTTTTAAAGCAAATTGATCAGTCGCTGCGGTTAGAATAGCCGCCACACCCTGCTGGATGCGACCCGACATGACCGACCTCACGCTCTATCATAACCCGCGCTGCTCGAAATCCCGCGGCGCCCTGGAACTGCTCGAAGCTCGCGGCCTGGCGCCGACCGTCGTTCGCTACCTCGACACCCCGCCCGACGCTGCCACCCTGAAGGCCCTGCTCGGCAAGCTGGGCATCGCCCCGCGCCAGCTGCTGCGTACCGGCGAGGACGAGTACAAGGAGCTGAACCTGGCCGACCCGGCGTTGACCGACGCACAACTGATCGAAGCCATGGCCCGGCACCCCAAATTGATCGAGCGGCCGATCCTGGTCGCCGGTGACAAGGCCGTGGTTGGCCGCCCGCCCGAGAAAGTACTGGAGATCCTGCCGTGAGCCAGCCTTACATCCTGGTGCTGTATTACAGCCGCCATGGTTCGACCAGCGAGATGGCCCGGCACATCGCCCGCGGCATCGAGCTGGCCGGCATGGAAGCCCGCCTGCGCACGGTGCCGGCAATTTCCACCCAGTGCGAAGCGGTGGCCCCGGACATCCCGGCCAGTGGCGCGCTGTACGCCACCCTGGACGACCTGCGCCACTGCGCCGGCCTGGTACTGGGCAGCCCGACCCGCTTCGGCAACATGGCGGCGCCGCTCAAGTACTTCCTGGATGGCACCAGCAGCCTGTGGCTGGGCGGTGAACTGGTCGGCAAGCCGGCAGGCGTTTTCACCTCCACTGCCAGCCTGCACGGCGGGCAGGAAACCACCCTGCTGTCGATGATGCTGCCCCTGATGCACCACGGCATGCTGGTGATGGGCCTGCCGTACAGCGAATCGGCACTGCTCGAGACCCGTGGCGGCGGCACCCCGTATGGCGCCAGCCATCATGCTGGCGCCGATGGCAAGCGCGAGCTCGACCAGCACGAGATCGCCCTGTGCCGCGCCCTTGGCCAACGCCTGGCGACCACCGCCAAGGCCCTGGAGGCCGCACGTGGCTAAGAAGCCCAAGGTATTGCCGGCGCTGGAATGGTTGGCACCGCGCCTGCGCCTGACGCGGGCGCTGAGCCTGGCGTTCTTCTTCGGCCTGATCGCCCTGCTGGTAGTGAACAACCTGTGGTTCGCCAACCTGCACGGGGCACGGGTCGAGGTGATCCTGGCGATCGAACTGGTGCCGTTGTTGCTGTTGTTGCCGGGCATGCTGACAGGCAGCGCCCGGGCACATGCCTGGACCTGCTTCGTGGTGAATATCTATTTCATCAAGGGCGTGCTGGCGGCGTTCGACCCGGCGCGGGCGGTATTTGGCTGGGTAGAAGTGCTGGTGAGCCTGGGGCTGTTCATTGCCGGGCTGCTGTATGTGCGCTGGAAGTTCCAGCATGAGCGGCGCATGGCGGGCGAAGGGGCGTAAATTCTGGGGCCGCTTTGCGGCCCTTTCGCGACACAAGGCCGCTCCTACAGGGTATCGCGTATTCCTGTAGGAGCGGCCTTGTGTCGCGAAAGGGCTGCAAAGCAGCCCCAGCAATCTCAATGGTTGACGGTATGCGCGAGCATCACCGACAACTGGCACAGCGGCCGCCCACTCTCGGCATGCCACTGGTTGAACGCCTGTTGAACCAAAGCCAGGTCCCGCTGGCTGGTCGGCGGCTTGTCGATCAACTTCTGCGCAATCAACGCCGCAGCCATGTCATCGGTAGGGATGAACGTATCCTTGCCGACCATGCGCAAGAAGCGCGGTGCCGACAACCCGCCCAGCTGGTTACCGTGCTTGGCCAGGTACTTCCACAAGCCGACGATGTCGGTCACCGGCCAGTCGGCGATGAACGCACCAAAGCTGCCCTTCTCCTTCGCGATATCAAGCACCATCTGCGCATTGCGCGGCACGCTCTTGAGCTTGCCCAGGTGGCGGATGATGCGCTCGTCGTGCATGAGCCGCTCGAGGTGTTCGGCGCCCATCAACACCACCTTCTCCGGGTCGAAGCCGAAGAACACCTGCTCGAACGCCGGCCACTTGGCATCCACCAGGCTGTGCTTGAGCCCGGCGCGGAACACGCGCAGGGCCAAGGTCGACAGGTAGCGGTCGTCACTGATATCACGCAGCTGCGCCGGCGTGCGCGGCTGCGGCAGGAAGGCCTCCAGCGCCTGGGCCGAGCCGAAGCGGTTCAGGCAGTATTCGTGCAACCACTGGTAATCGCGCATGGGCTCAGATGTTCAGCACGTCAAGGAAACGCGGGGTGGCGTTTTCGTCGATCTTCAGGCTGGTGAAATCGAACAGGTTGCGGTCGGCCAACTGCGACGGTGCAACGTTCTGCAGGGCGCGGAAGATGCTCTCCGTACGCCCCGGGTGCTTGCGCTCCCATTCCACCAGCATGTCCTTGACCACCTGGCGCTGCAGGTTTTCCTGCGAGCCGCACAGGTTGCACGGGATGATCGGGAATTCCTTCATGTCCGAGTAGGCCTGGATGTCCTTCTCGCTGCAGTAGGCCAGCGGGCGGATCACCACGTTGCGGCCATCGTCGGCGCGCAGCTTCGGCGGCATGCCCTTGAGCGCGCCGTTGAAGAACATGTTGAGGAAGAAGGTTTCGACGATATCGTCGCGGTGGTGCCCCAGCGCCATCTTGGTCGCGCCGATTTCGTCGGCAAAGGTGTACAGGGTGCCACGGCGCAGGCGCGAACACAGCGAGCAGGTGGTCTTGCCCTCGGGGACCAGCTCCTTGACCACAGAATAGGTGTCCTTCTCGACGATGTGGTACTCGACGCCCAGTTCCTTGAGGTAGGCCGGCAGCACATGCTCGGGGAACCCCGGCTGCTTCTGGTCCATGTTCACCGCAACGATCTCGAACTTGATCGGTGCCACCTTCTGCAGGTGCAACAGAACGTCGAGCATGGTGTAGCTGTCCTTGCCGCCGGACAGGCAGACCATGACCTTGTCGCCATCCTCGATCATGTTGTAGTCGGTGATGGCTTCGCCGGCGAGACGACGCAGGCGTTTTTGCAGTTTGTTCTGGTTGACCGAGAGGGTGCCCATAGCGCTTGGATCCGCGAGGTGTGACAAAAGCCGGCTATTTTACGCACAAACGCGGCGGCGCTGTAGGCATTCCGATAAAGACTTCATTGTAATCAACAGCGCGCCTTACAGCGCAATTTGCTCTAAAAAGCACGGTTTATGCCGGTAACGGCTTCCTATACTGCGACATAAGGCCACATTACCGCTTGCTTCGGTGTTCCGGCCTGGCGCCGCTTGCGCTCCATCTGGGGGGCGTTTGGCAACATTGAGAGGAGTGATCGGCATGATTCATCACGTTGTGGGGCTGTTTACCCATCCCGACCAGGAATGGCGGGAAATTCGTGGCGAAGAAGAAACCATCAGCCACATGTACCTGACGCACACCCTGATCCTGGCTGCGATCCCCGCCGTGTCGGCCTTCATCGGTACCACCCAGGTCGGTTGGGTGATCGGCGACCGGCCAGCGGTGATGCTGACCATGGAAAGCGCCATCTGGATGAGCATCATGTCGTACCTGGCCATGCTTGCCGGGGTGGCGGTAATGGGGGCGTTCATCCACTGGATGGCCCGCACCTATGACGCCAACCCGTCAATGGCACAGTGCATCGCCTTTGCCACCTACACCGCCACACCGTTGTTCATCGGCGGCCTGGCGGCGCTGTACCCGCACCTGTGGCTGGGCATGCTGATCGGCACCGCCGCCATCTGCTACACGGTGTACCTGCTGTACGTCGGCTTGCCGACGTTCATGAACATACCGTCCGACGAAGGCTTCCTGTTCTCCAGCTCGGTGCTGGCGGTAGGCCTTGTGGTACTGGTGGCGATCATGGCCGCCACGGTGATCATCTGGGGACTGGGCGTGGGGCCCGTCTACACCAACTAGAACAGACCCGACCAACACTGGGGCATCAAACCTGGGGCCGCCGCAAGGCGGCCTCTGGCTGTGCGCTGACCGGTGGCTCGGCAGCCTGCCCGGGGTTGCGGCATAATGCCCGGTCAGGAGAACCACCCCGCCATGCCCGAGCTGCTCAGACAACGCGTCGAAACCTGTTACCAGCAAGCTGAAACCTTCTTCAAACGCCCCTTCCCGCGCCCGGAGGTCAGCTTCAAGCTGCGCGGGCAAAAAGCCGGTGTCGCCCACCTGCACCAGAACCTGCTGCGCTTCAACCTGCAGCTTTACCGCGAAAACCAGGAAGACTTCCTGCGCCAGACCGTGGCCCATGAAGTGGCGCACCTGGTGGCCCACCAGCTGTTCGGCGACCGTATCCAGGCCCATGGCGAGGAGTGGCAGCTGATCATGCGCGGGGTGTATGAACTGCCGCCCAACCGTTGCCACAACTACGAAGTGCAACGGCGCGTGGTGACCCGCTACATCTACCGCTGCCCGTGCCCACAGAGCGACTTCCCGTTTACTGCACAGCGGCACAAGCTGGTGCGCCAGGGGCGGCGCTACCTGTGCAAGCGGTGTCGGGAGATATTGGTGTACAGCGGCGAGACGCGCGTGGAATAGGTTGTGTTGTGCCTGTTCCGGCCCCTTCGCGGGTAAACCCGCTCCCACAGGGATACCACTGACGTCAGGCCTTGTGGTAGCTCTGTGGGAGCGGGTTTACCCGCGAAGAGGCCAGTGTTGGCGACACATGAATCACAGGCACAAGAAAGGCGACCCTAAGGTCGCCTTCTTTGCATCAGCCTGTGCCTTACTTCTCGACGAAGGCACGCTCGATCAGGTAGTCACCCGGCTCGCGCATGCGCGGGGAGACCTTCAGGCCGAAGCTGTCCAGCACTTCGCTGGTCTCGTCGAGCATGCTCGGGCTGCCGCAGATCATCGCGCGATCGTCCTGCGGGTTGATCGGTGGCAGGCCGATGTCGCTGAACAGCTTGCCGCTGCGCATCAGGTCGGTCAGGCGGCCTTGGTTTTCGAACGGTTCACGGGTCACGGTCGGGTAGTAGATCAGCTTGTCGCGAACCGACTCGCCGAAGAATTCGTTCTGCGGCAGGTGCTCGGTGATGAACTCGCGGTAGGCCACTTCGTTCACGTAGCGCACGCCGTGCACCAGGATCACTTTCTCGAAGCGCTCGTAGGTTTCCGGGTCCTGGATGACGCTCATGAACGGTGCCAGGCCAGTGCCTGTGCTCAGCAGGTACAGGTGCTTACCCGGTTTCAGGTCATCGAGAACCAGGGTACCGGTAGGCTTCTTGCTGATGATGATCTCGTCGCCTTCCTTCAGGTGCTGCAACTGCGAGGTCAGCGGACCGTCCGGCACCTTGATGCTGAAGAACTCCAGGTGCTCTTCCCAGTTCGGCGAAGCGATGGAATAGGCGCGCATGAGCGGACGGCCGTTGTCCTGTTGCAGGCCGATCATCACGAACTGACCGTTCTCGAAGCGCAGGCCCGGGTCGCGGGTGCACTTGAAGCTGAACAGGGTGTCGTTCCAGTGGTGCACACTGAGGACACGTTCGTGGTTCATGTTGCTCATTTAATGGGGCTCCTGAAGAAAGACGCGGCGCGCGCAAGACGCGCAGTTGCGCGATAGTTTAGGGGCAGCGACAATATCTGTTAACTGGATTATCAAGATATGTGTTATCGGTTATATAGATATGCGATTTACACTTCGTCAGCTGCAAGTCTTCGTTGCCGTGGCCCAGCACCAGAGCGTTTCGCGCGCCGCCAGTGTGCTGGCCTTGTCGCAGTCGGCCGCCAGCACCTCGATCACCGAGCTTGAGCGCCAGTCCAGCTGCCAGCTGTTCGACCGCGCCGGCAAGCGCCTGAGCCTCAACGCCCTGGGCCAGCAACTGTTGCCGCAGGCCGTGGCCCTGCTCGACCAGGCCAAGGAAATCGAAGACCTGCTCAACGGCAAGTCCGGTTTCGGCTCGCTGGCGGTCGGTGCCACGCTGACCATCGGCAACTACCTGGCCACCCTGTTGATCGGCAGTTTCATGCAGGTGCACCCGGAAAGCCAGGTGAAGCTGCATGTGCAGAACACTGCGCATATCGTGCAACAGGTGGCGCATTACGAAATTGATCTGGGTCTGATCGAAGGCGATTGCAACCACCCGAACCTGGAAGTGCAGCCCTGGGTCGAGGACGAGCTGGTGGTGTTCTGCGCGCCGCAGCACCCGCTGGCCAAGCTGGGCCGCGCCGATGTACAGACCTTGTCCCAGGAAGCGTGGATCCTGCGCGAGCAGGGCTCAGGCACGCGCCTGACCTTCGACCAGGCCATGCGCCACCACCGCGCCAACCTCAACATCCGCCTGGAGCTGGAACACACCGAAGCGATCAAGCGCGCGGTGGAGTCGGGCCTTGGCATTGGCTGCATCTCGCGCCTGGCCCTGCGTGACGCCTTCCGCCGCGGCAGCCTGGTGCCGGTGGAAACCCCGGAGTTGGACCTGATGCGCCAGTTCTACTTCATCTGGCACAAACAGAAGTACCAGACCTCGGCCATGCGCGAATTTCTCGAACTGTGCCGCAACTTCACTGCCGGTTTCACACGCAGTGACGAGATCGTGTTGCCACCGATCGCTTAAAGCAGGATCACGCCCCACACCAGCGCCACCATGGTCAGTGCCACCAGTTGCGCGGCGCTGCCCATGTCCTTGGCGTTTTTCGAAAGTGGGTGGCGCTCGAGCGAAATGCGGTCGATGGCTGCCTCCACCGCCGAGTTGAACAGTTCGACGATCAAGCCCAACAGGCACACGGCGATCATGATCGCCCGCTCCGCACGGCTGACCGGTAGCCAGAAAGCGATCGGGACCAGCAGCACATTGAGCAGCACCAGCTGGCGGAACGCGGCCTCGCCCTTGAAAGCGGCGCGCAGGCCGTCCAGCGAATAGCCGGCAGCGTTGAAGATACGTTTGAGGCCGGTCTGGCCCTTGAATGGCGATGTCATGTATGTCACTTCACAACGGAAAGGCCAGCAGACTAGACCGGCACGGGTCAAAAAAGCGTGAAGCCACACGCACTCAGCTACTGGCAACCGATTCAAGTTGTTGCAGCAGCAAAGCCGCCTGGGTGCGAGTACGCACGCCCAGCTTGCGGAAGATCGCGGTCACGTGGGCCTTGATGGTCGCTTCCGAAACGCTCAGCTCATAGGCGATCTGCTTGTTCAGCAGGCCTTCGCAGACCATGGTCAGCACGCGGAACTGCTGTGGCGTGAGGCTGGCCAGCCCTTCGCTGGCGGCCTTGGCCTCGGCCGAGACATCGACTTTTTCGAACGCCTGCGGCGGCCACCAGACCTCGCCATCGAGCACTTTACGCACCGCATCCTGAATAACTTCCAGGGTGCTGGACTTGGGAATGAAGCCACTGGCGCCAAACTCGCGGGACTTGACCACCACTGCGGCCTCTTCCTGCGCCGATACCATCACCACGGGTATCTGCGGGTATTGCCCGCGCAGCAGCACCAGCCCGGAAAAACCATAGGCGCCCGGCATGTTCAAGTCCAGCAACACCAGGTCCCAGTCGGCTTTTTCGCTCAGGCGGGTTTCCAGTTCGGCGATACTGGCGACTTCAACCAGGCGTACATCCGGGCCCAGGCCGAGGGTAACGGCCTGGCGCAAGGCGCCACGGAACAGCGGGTGGTCATCGGCAATCAGGATTTCGTAAGTGGCCATCGATCTGGGGATCCTGTTCTGTGTCGGGCACTCGGGTAAGGGTCATTATGAACCAAAGCAGGGGTTGTGCCCCTTGGACTATAGGAAGGTATGCAAACGCTGGTGGGTGTCGTCCTGCTCGTCCAGCGGCAGGCGCCGCTTGCCGCTCAGGTAATGCAGGCTGAACACATCCAGGTAGGCGTCCAGCGCTTGCGAGGCCTGGGTATCGCCAGCCAGGTCCAGGCACATGGCGGCGACTTCCGCAGTGCAGAAGTGATCATCGCGCTTGGAGCGGCGCAGCCGGTAGCGGGACATCTGCTCGGCCTGCAGGCTCAACACCGGGAAGCGGTCAAGGTATGGGCTTTTGCGGAACATCTTGCGCGCTTCGGTCCAGGTGGCATCCAGCAGGATGAACAGCGGGCGCTTGCCCGGCTCGCGCACCACTTCGCTGACTACTCGCTCCTGGGCAACGAATTCGCCGGGAAAGACGATGTAGGGTTGCCAACGCGGATCGTCCAGCAACGCCAGCAAGCGTTCGTCGACCGAAGTGCGCAGCCAGCCGAAGGCCGAGGTGTCCTGGATCAGGTCGGCGATCAGCCAGCCGGTATTGGTGGGCTTGAGCGGCTCGGTGTCATGCATCAGCAGGCACACGCCGGACTCGGCCTGCACCCGAGGCTTCCAGGCGCACAGGCAATGAGTGGCAATGACCCGGCAGTCGGGGCAGCGCTCGGCACGCGAACCACGGGCGATGAAGGGCTTGTTGCTGCGCGCCAGGCGTTCGGCGCGCAGGCGCGCTACCGCATGGCTCATGCCGGCAGGCCTCTGGACAGGTTGGGAATGGACACAAGGATGACTCGGAGAAAACTAAGGGCGCCAGTCTATCAGAACAGCGGCCAATTGCTGTGCAGGTGGCGGCGCGGTCCCTATAATCGCTGTTTTACCCAGCCTCGCGCCTGCGCGCTTCTGGGGCTGCTGCGCAGCCCCATTTGCAGCCAACGTGCGGTTGTCACGGAACGCCGTCGACCCGCGCATGTCAAAGCGCCAGTCATCGAACCAGGAGAGATTCATGCTGCGCCGTATCGTACCCGCCCTGAGCCTGTTGCTCGCCCTGCCCCTGGCAGCCCAGGCGGCTTCCAAGCAGGAATACGACCTGAACAACATGCTGCAGAAGGTTGCCAAAGAGAGCAGTGTCGGCACCCCGCGAGCCATCAACGAGGACATCCTCGACCAGGGTTACACGGTGGAAGGCAAGGCACTGGTCAACCACCTGAGCGTGCGCCAGGAGCATGCTGCGCGCATGCAGGCCAACCCCGATCAGGTACGCAGCCAGCTGGGTGACAGCGTCTGCCGCAACAGCGGTTTCCGCAATCTGATGTCCAAGGGCGCGGTGATGGTCTACCGCTTCACGGTCTACAAGACCAACCAACCGATCATGGATCAGGCGTTCGACAACGCCAGCTGCGTCGCAGGCAACAAGAAGAAGTAACCACTTCGATCGCTACGCCTTCTCGTCCTCACGGTCGCGCCAGTGCCCTTCAGCGGCATCGGCGCGCATCTCTGCCAGCAGCGCCTGCAAGTAGCGCGACTGGCATTCCAGCCCCGACAGCCTGCGCCGGCACTCGGCTTCCAGGCTCAGGTGATGCACCTGGGCCGCATTCTCCAGCTGCTGGTAAAGCTGCCGGTCCACTTCGATGATCAAGCGATGCATACCGCCACCTCCTGCATCGACACGTTTCGCTCTACCCAGTTAACCAAACCCGCATCCCCAGTGGCTGCATGCCGACGGGCGGCGATGCCGAACACCCCGGCACGATTGAGCGCAAGGGTCTAGATTGAGGTCAGAGGTATTGGTGCAGAAGGAGACGTTGCATGCCTTACCAATCGAGTGAACTGCTGTTCAGCCACTTCCGCGACAACAACATCGACCTGAGCAACATCGACGAACAGCTGCAACTGGTAGCCCCGAACAGCCCCAACCTGCCGCTGTACCGCGACATGATGCTGACCATCCTGCGCATGGCCCATGACGACACCGACCGCTGGAGCGCCAAGATCACCCTGCAGGCGCTGCGCGAACTGGACCATTCGTTCCGCACCCTGGAGCGCTACAAGGGCCGGCGCAAGGTGACCGTGTTCGGCTCGGCGCGCACCCCGCTGGAACACCCGATGTACGCCCTGGCCCGCGAACTGGGCGCAACCCTGGCACGCTCCGACCTGATGGTCATCACCGGTGCCGGCGGCGGCATCATGGCAGCTGCCCACGAAGGCGCCGGCAGCGACCACAGCCTGGGGTTCAACATCACCCTGCCCTTCGAGCAACACGCCAACCCCACGGTGGATGGCACCGACAAGCTGCTGCCGTTCCATTTTTTCTTCATCCGCAAGCTGTTCTTCGTCAAGGAGGCCGATGCCCTGGTGCTGTGCCCGGGTGGTTTCGGCACTCTGGATGAAGCGCTGGAAGTGCTGACCCTGATCCAGACCGGCAAGAGCCCGCTGGTACCGGTAGTGCTGCTGGATTCGCCAGGTGGCAGCTTCTGGCGCGACTGCCTGGACTTCATCAGCCGCCAACTGGAGGAGAACCGCTACATCCTGCCCAGCGACCTGAAACTGCTGCGCCTGGTGTACAGCGCTGACGAGGCAGTGGAAGAAATCAACCAGTTCTACAGTAACTACCACTCCAGCCGCTGGCTGAAGAGCCAGTTCGTGATCCGCATGCATCACCCGCTCAGCGAGGCGGCGCTGTATGACATCCAGGAAGGCTTTGCCGACTTGCGCCTGAGTGGCAAGTATCACCAGCAACCTGACAGCAGTGCCGAGCACGAAGTGGGCAATTTCAGCCACCTGACCCGCTTGTCATTTGCCTTCAATGGTCGGGATCAAGGCCGGCTGCGTGAACTGGTGGACTTCATCAACCTGCCGGAGAACTGGGCCAAGCCGCAGCCCATGCATACCACGCAGCGGGCCAGGGAGGCGTTGAAGGTCAGTTGATCGTGACACTAGCCCGCGCATCCTGTGGGAGCGGGTTCATCGAGGCGTCGAACCGCTGCGAAGAATCCAACGCGGTGTATGACACCGGCTGCGCCGGTGTTCGCGGGTAAACCCGCTCCCACAAGAGCCACGCACTTACTGATGCATCGCCTCAAACCTGTGGGAACGGGCAAGCCCGCGAAGGGCCGCAAAGCGGCCCCGGTCTTCAGTAATCGTCGATATCACGCCCACTGAGCAGGCGGCCGATCATGTCCATGGGGAAACCCCGGTACGCCAGAAAACGGGTCTGCTGGGCACGGCTTCGGGGATCTTGCGGGCGTTGACCAGCAAACTTGCGCTGCCATACATCACGCATGCGCTCGCCCCAGTCCACCTCGCTCTCGCGCAGCGCCTGCTCGATATCAGCACGCGCCAAACCGCGCTGGCCTAGCTCTTCGCGAATACGCGCAGGGCCATAGCCGGAGCTGGAACGGTACCGGATGAAACTTTCGAGGTAGCGGGCTTCGCTAAGCAGCCCTTCTTCGGCGAGCCGGTCGAGTTCAGGCTCGATCAGCTCGTCCGAAGCGCCGCGCTGACGCAACTTGCGCGTCAGCTCGACGCGACCGTGCTCACGTCGCGCGAGCAGGTCCATGGCTGTCCGCCGAATGGCGACGGGGGTGTCGAGTACGGCGGACATGTTCGGCTATCTACCGCGCAATCAATAACCGGCGTCAGCGTCGGCCATGTCATCGGCATCGGCTTCGGCAGCAGCAGCCTTACCAGCAGCCGCAACAGCCCCAGAGGTCAGCAGCTTCTCACGAATCTGCTTCTCGATCTCGGCACCAATAGCCGGGTTCTCAGCCAGGTACTTGGCAGCGTTGGCTTTGCCTTGACCGATCTTGTTGCCTTGGTAGGCGTACCAGGCACCGGACTTCTCGACCAGACCCTGGGAAACACCCAGGTCAATGATCTCGCCGTTACGGTAGATACCCTTGCCGTAGAGGATCTGGAACTCGGCTTGACGGAATGGTGGAGAAACCTTGTTCTTGACGATCTTGACGCGGGTTTCGCTACCGACCACCTCGTCGCCTTCCTTGACCGCGCCGGTGCGGCGGATATCCAGACGCACCGAGGCGTAGAACTTCAGGGCGTTACCACCGGTGGTGGTTTCCGGGCTGCCGAACATCACACCGATCTTCATACGGATCTGGTTGATGAAGATGACCAGGCAGTTGGCGTTCTTGATGTTACCGGTGATCTTGCGCAGCGCCTGGGACATCAGGCGCGCCTGCAGGCCCACGTGCATGTCCCCCATCTCGCCTTCGATCTCGGCCTTCGGTACCAGGGCGGCCACGGAGTCGACGATGATCACGTCGACAGCGTTGGAACGCACCAGCATGTCGGTGATTTCCAGGGCCTGTTCGCCGGTGTCCGGCTGCGAAACCAGCAGGTCGTCGACGTTGACGCCCAGCTTGCCGGCGTACTCGGGGTCGAGGGCGTGTTCGGCGTCGACGAAGGCGCAGGTGGCGCCGTTCTTCTGGGCTTCGGCGATGACCGACAGAGTCAGCGTGGTCTTACCCGACGATTCCGGGCCGTAGATCTCGACGATACGGCCTTTTGGCAGGCCGCCGATGCCCAGGGCGATGTCCAGGCCCAGCGAGCCAGTGGAGATGGCAGGGATAGCCTGGCGCTCGTGGTCGCCCATGCGCATGACGGCGCCCTTGCCGAATTGGCGTTCGATCTGACCCAGGGCCGCAGCCAAGGCGCGCTTCTTGTTGTCGTCCATTGAAATCCTCACGTGTTCGACTTGGCCCTGACGGCCGGAATACCTGTATAAGTAGCCAGTATTATTCCACAGGCAAGCGCCCGCGCAAACCCCTGTTGTCGATTTACTCGGCACCAAGCTGTAACAAGCCGTCTAACGCGGCGATCACCGTCTGTCGGCGCACCGCCTCGCGGTCGCCGTCGAACTGGCGCCGCTCGCTGTACACATGGTTACCGTCGCCCCAGGCCAGCCACACGGTACCCACTGGTTTGGCCGGCGAACCACCGTCTGGCCCGGCCACGCCGCTCACCGCCACGGCAAAGCGCGCGCCGCTGGCAGCCTGGGCGCCGCGGACCATCGCTTCGACCACTTCCTGGCTTACCGCGCCAACCTGGCCGAACAACGCTGCGGGCACTCCCAGCTGACGGGTTTTCTGGGTGTTGGAATAGGTCACGTAACCGGCCTCGAACCAGGCCGAGCTGCCGGGCACACGGGTGATGGCCTCGGCGATGCCGCCACCGGTGCAGGATTCGGCGGTGCTCACCTGCGCGTTGAAGCGGCGCAGGTGCTCACCCAGGCGGATGGCAAGCGTGGTGATCGGGTCCATGTCGGGCTCCTTGTAGACTGCCTTCTACCCTAGCATTTCAGGATTGGGGAATGGGCGTCTGGCGGCGTGCTGGACATGAGGATGTTCGCCTCTGGATTTTTGGCGCCTGAAGCCCACACCAATCAGAAATTCAGCCGCAGCACGGTCCGCCAGATGTTCTTCATCGGTGAACGACGATGCTTGGCCCAGTTGCGCTCCCACCATTCGTCCTCATTGCGCACCACCTGTTCCAGGTCGCTACCAGCCACGGCGGCGGCGTGCTGGCGGAACATCATGGGGAATACGCAATGCTGGCGGATCCGGTGCTTGACCACCACATCCACCGGCGTGCCATCGTAGGGGGTCTGTGCCAGGATCCGGCAGCCCTCGCGCGACAGCACATAAGCATGCAGCGCCACCACCCGCCCGCGGGCGATGAACGGGAACCAGGTCAGCCAGGTTCGCCCCATGGAATAACCCAGGTGCAAGGCCTCGAAGGGCCGTTTCTGCATGAAGCGATTGACCCAGCGCACTTGCGAAGGCTTGAACTCATAGGCCTTGGCATCGTCTTCGAAGATCAGGACTCGATCGAGGCCGTTGTCCAGCGCATGACGGGCCAGTTGCTGATGGGACTCGTAGCAACCGCGCTTGGGGTCGCTGTTTTTCTCGACAACATGAAAGTGCACTTCGTTGGCGAGCTGTCGCCCGATGGTTTCGCTGAACAGCGTGCGCCGGTCGGCGCGGGTGTCGAGGGAAATACAAAAAACCGCATCTACATCAAAACGAACTGCGCTCACTGCACTAATCAACCTGTTGCAATAACTTTCCATTGGGCCGCAGGCCCCCGCGAATGCGTCAGGCAAGCCATCCCTGATGGGCAAGAGCGCAATTCTCCATGGCAATACGGTGATGTCAACCTGCCTTCAATGCAACCCTGCGCGCTTGCCAGACATGCAGGTACTGCCTGCCGGGTAGCCGTGTTAACCTATGCGGCTTGAAAAATCCGGTGGGTCTCGGCGTCGCGCATGCAACACAGAACGCCCCAATTTGCCCCACAATATTGAGACCTACTTTTTAAGCCCTTGATGAATAAAGCAATCTCCGATTTCTCCGCACACACCCCGATGATGCAGCAGTACTGGAAGCTGAAGAACCAGCACCCGGACCAGCTGATGTTCTACCGCATGGGCGACTTCTACGAGATCTTCTACGAAGATGCGAAAAAAGCCGCAAAACTGCTGGACATCACGCTGACCGCGCGCGGTCAGTCGGCCGGCCAGTCCATCCCCATGTGCGGGATTCCGTTCCATTCGCTGGAAGGCTACCTGGCCAAGCTGGTCAAGCTCGGCGAATCGGTGGTGATCTGCGAACAGATTGGCGACCCCGCCACCAGCAAGGGCCCGGTGGAACGCCAGGTGGTGCGCATCATCACCCCCGGTACGGTCAGCGACGAGGCCCTGCTCGACGAACGTCGCGACAACCTGATTGCCGCGCTGCTCGGTGACGAGCGCCTGTTCGGCCTGGCCGTACTGGACATCACCAGTGGCAACTTCAGCGTGCAGGAGATCAAGGGCTGGGAAAACCTGCTGGCCGAGCTCGAGCGCCTGAACCCGGTCGAGCTGCTGATCCCCGACGACTGGCCGCGCGACCTGCCTGCCGAAAAACGCCCGGGCGCCCGTCGCCGCGCGCCATGGGACTTCGACCGTGATTCGGCGCGCAAGGCCCTGTGCCAGCAGTTCGCGACCAAGGACCTCAAGGGCTTTGGCTGCGACAAGCTGACCCTGGCCATCGGCGCCGCCGGTTGCCTGCTGATCTACGCCAAGGAAACCCAGCGCACTGCCCTGCCGCACCTGCGCAGCCTGCGCCACGAACGCCTGGACGACACGGTCATCCTCGACGGCGCCAGCCGCCGCAACCTGGAGCTGGACATCAACCTGGCCGGCGGCCGCGACAACACCCTGCAGTCGGTGATCGACCGCTGCCAGACCGCCATGGCCAGCCGTTTGCTGAGCCGCTGGTTGAACCGCCCGTTGCGCGACCTCAAGGTGTTGCAGGCACGCCAGGACTCGATCCGTTGCCTGCTCGACGGCTACCGCTTCGAGAAGCTGCAGCCGCAGCTCAAGGAAATCGGCGATATCGAGCGGATTCTCGCCCGTATCGGCCTGCGCAACGCCCGCCCACGCGACCTGGCACGCCTGCGCGACGCCTTGGGCGCGCTGCCCGAGCTGCAGAACGCCATGGCCGAGCTGGAGGCGCCGCACCTGGCCCGCCTGGCCGCCATTACCGGCACCTACCCCGAACTGGCCAGCCTGCTGGAGCGGGCGATCATCGACAACCCGCCGGCGGTGATCCGCGATGGCGGCGTGCTCAAGGCCGGCTATGACAACGAACTGGACGAGCTGCTGGCGATCAGCGAGAACGCCGGCCAGTTTCTGATCGACCTGGAAGTCCGGGAAAAGGCCCGCACCGGCCTGGCCAACCTCAAGGTCGGCTACAACCGGGTGCATGGCTACTTCATCGAGCTGCCGACCAAGCAGGCCGAGCAGGCCCCGGGCGACTACATCCGCCGTCAGACCCTCAAGGGCGCCGAGCGCTTCATTACTCCGGAACTGAAGGCGTTCGAGGACAAGGCGCTGTCGGCCAAGAGCCGCGCCCTGGCTCGCGAGAAGATGCTCTACGATGCCTTGCTGGAAACCCTGATCAGCCACCTGGCGCCGCTGCAGGACAGCGCCGCCGCCCTGGCCGAACTGGACGTGCTCAGCAACCTGGCCGAACGTGCGCTGAACCTGGACCTGAACTGCCCGCGCTTCGTCGACGAGCCGTGCCTGCGTATCGAGCAGGGCCGTCACCCGGTGGTGGAACAGGTATTGACCACACCGTTCGTGGCCAACGACCTGGGCCTGGACAACAGCACGCGCATGCTGATCATCACCGGCCCGAACATGGGCGGTAAGTCTACCTACATGCGCCAGACCGCCCTGATCGTGCTGCTTGCGCACATCGGCAGCTTCGTGCCGGCGGCCAGCTGCGAGCTGTCGCTGGTCGACCGCATCTTTACCCGCATCGGCTCCAGTGACGACCTGGCCGGCGGCCGCTCGACCTTCATGGTCGAGATGAGCGAAACCGCCAATATCCTGCACAACGCCACCGACCGCAGCCTGGTGCTGATGGACGAAGTGGGCCGCGGCACCAGTACCTTCGACGGCCTGTCGCTGGCCTGGGCCGCCGCCGAGCGCCTGGCCCAGCTGCGTGCCTATACACTGTTCGCCACGCACTACTTCGAGCTCACCGTGCTGCCGGAAAGCGAGCCGCTGGTGGCCAACGTTCACCTGAACGCCACCGAGCACAACGAGCGCATCGTGTTCCTGCACCACGTGCTGCCTGGCCCCGCCAGCCAGAGCTACGGCCTGGCCGTGGCGCAGCTGGCTGGCGTGCCGACGGCCGTCATCCAGCGTGCCCGTGAACATCTGGCGAGACTGGAAACCACCAGCCTTGCGCATGAACAGCCCCCGGCCCAAAAGGCCAAGGACGTGCCACAGGTCCCGCACCAGAGCGACCTGTTCGCCAGCCTTCCACACCCGGCCATCGAGAAGCTGGGCAAGCTGCAGCTGGACGACATGACCCCGCGTCAAGCTATCGAAATGCTATATCAACTAAAGAACCTGTTATAACGGCGCCCACTACAAGCTGGTAGAATCCGCCGCGGTTTGCTGGTGCTGCAGGTTATTAGCCTGGCCTGCAGCCACATGCCCGTAAACCGCGCGGCCCTGAGAGGAAGGGCCGCCGCCGTCGCCTGAGGAGAGAATTAGAAATGACCTTCGTCGTCACCGACAACTGCATCAAATGCAAATACACCGACTGCGTGGAAGTCTGCCCGGTGGACTGCTTCTACGAAGGCCCGAACTTCCTGGTCATTCATCCGGACGAGTGCATCGACTGCGCCCTGTGCGAGCCGGAGTGCCCAGCGCAAGCCATCTTCTCGGAAGACGAAGTGCCAGCGGGCATGGAAAACTTCATCGAGCTGAACGCCGAACTGGCGGAAGTCTGGCCGAACATCACCGAGCGTAAGGACGCCCTGCCAGACGCTGAAGAGTGGGACGGCAAGACCGGCAAGATCGAACACCTGGAGCGCTGATAGCGCCGCATACGAAAAAGGCCCTTGCGGCCTTTTTTGTTTTTTGCAGGCAAAAAAAAGGGGCGGTTTGACCCGCCCACATTTTTTTCCGTAGTCCCTGCTTGTCCCAAACATCATCCTGATGAAATCGCTTCTTGCGATGTCCCTGGCTTTCCTCCTGAAAGCCTGTGCATGTCCCTGTGCACAGTTCGAATACTAGCGACTTGCGCTGGGCGGGCAACCGCTAAACCTCACAGGGTATTGCAGGTGACACATTTCCTCACAGCTGAATAAGCGAAGGTTTTCAATGAGTTGGGAAAATACAGGTGCTGGATACGACAATGATTTACTGAAGCATACATAGAAGGCTTACAGAACAAGTAAGCAAAGGCTTACACGCGATGTTACTGGGGTGGCGCGGTACACATTTGATATTGGTTTTGCCTGAGCGATTTTGGGGCTGCCTTGCAGCCCATCGCGACACAAGGCCGCTCCTACAGAGGACCGCGATCGCCTGCATGATCGCGCCCCCTGTAGGAGCGGCCTTGTGTCGCGAAAGGGGCGCAAAGCGCCCCCGGCAATTTTGAATGGGACACCTCTGGTCGCCACATACAAAAACGCCCCGAGGTCATCGGGGCGTTTGCTGTTACAGACCTTCGCTACTGGAACAACGATTCACTGGAAAGGCCGTTCTTCTCGAGGATCTCACGCAAACGCTTGAGCCCCTCGACCTGTATCTGCCGTACCCGCTCACGGGTCAGGCCGATCTCCAGGCCGACATCTTCCAGGGTGCTGCTTTCATGCCCGCGCAGGCCAAAGCGGCGCACCACCACCTCACGCTGCTTGTCGGTCAACTCACCCAGCCATTGGTCGATGCTCTGCGACAGGTCGTCATCCTGCAGCAGTTCGCACGGGTCGGTCGGGCGGTCGTCGGTCAAGGTATCGAGCAGGGTCTTGTCCGAGTCCGGGCCGAGCGACACATCCACCGAAGACACCCGCTCGTTCAGGCCCAGCATGCGCTTGACCTCGGCGACCGGCTTCTCCAGCAGCGTGGCGATTTCTTCTGGCGAGGGTTCGTGGTCCAGTTTCTGGGTCAGCTCGCGCGCGGCGCGCAGGTAGACGTTCAGCTCCTTGACCACGTGGATCGGCAGGCGAATGGTGCGGGTCTGGTTCATGATCGCCCGCTCGATGGTCTGGCGAATCCACCAGGTCGCATAGGTCGAGAACCGGAAACCACGCTCCGGGTCGAACTTCTCGACTGCACGGATCAGGCCCAGGTTGCCCTCCTCGATCAGGTCGAGCAGCGACAGGCCGCGGTTCACGTAACGACGGGCAATTTTTACAACCAGGCGCAGGTTGCTTTCGATCATGCGCTTGCGGCCGGCGGGGTCGCCCTTTTGCGACAGGCGCGCAAAGTGCACTTCCTCTTCCGGCGAAAGCAGAGGCGAGAATCCGATCTCGTTGAGATACAGCTGGGTGGCATCGAGCGCCCGGCTGTAATCGATGTACTTGTGTTGCTTGAGCGAAGAGCCCGATTTGGCCCTCGTCCGAACCGAAGATACAGCAGGTTCGTCTGACACCACATCCGTTTCCAAAACGATACCCGTCTCCATCAGAAGTAGGTCATCGTCGATGTCAAACTCCGGCACTTCTTTACTGAGAGCCATTGTTATAGTCCTTTGCTGAGTTCGAACTCAGACTCGAGCGGCACCTGTCTCCCTGGCAGCGCTGGAGCCTGTCCCCTCTACATCACAGGAACAGGCCGGGCCCAACGGTCAACGACGTGGCAGGAACTGGAGCGGATCGACGGGTTTGCCCTGGCGGCGAATCTCGAAATGCAGCTTCACCCGATCAGTGCCCGTGGACCCCATTTCAGCAATCGACTGCCCTGCCTTGACCTGCTGCCCCTCCCGAACCAACAGCCTGCGGTTATGGCCGTAGGCACTGACGTAGGTATCGCTGTGCTTGATGATGATCAGTTCGCCGTAGCCCCTCAAGCCACTCCCGGCGTACACCACTGAACCATCAGACGCAGCAAAAACAGGCTGTCCCAAATCACCGGCGATATCAATGCCTTTATTCAAACTACCGTTTGAAGCGAATTTTCCAATCAGCACGCCATTGGCAGGCCAGGTCCAGCCACCTACTGCGCGCTCTGCGGCAGGCACCGTGGCAACCACCGGGGCGCTGCTGGAGGCTGTCGGCGTGGCCGGCCTGGTGGTGCTGGCAGGGGGTGTGCTGGTACTGCCCACAGGCCGCCGGATGACCGTGGTCTTGCTGGACGAAGACGGGCTGGACACCACCGTGGTACTGCCGGTAGAGCCGCTGCTGAAACGAATCGCTTGCCCCGGGCGAATGGTGTAAGGCGCCGCGATGCCGTTGCGCGCAGCCAGTTCCTTGTAGTCCCAGCCATAACGGAAGGCGATGGAGAACAGCGTATCGCCAGGCTTGACGATGTATTGCCCGGTGGTTACAGCCGGGCGCTTGGGCACGGTGTTATTGCGGTCGACCACCCGCGCGCTATTGCTGCTGGTGCTAGAGCAACCCACCAGTAGCGTGCCCATGGCCAGTGCAATCACCAGAAGCGTGAAACCCGACCCGTCCTTGCGCTGCCGAATGACTGTGTGACCCACCCGCGCTCCCCTCATGGTGCCGAAAACGATATGAAGACAAGAAATGCAATATTGTTGCAATTATAACCAAGCCCGCCCGCATTGGCAGGGTGGGTGAAAGACTGCTGCAAAGCCTTGGTGCACGCAGTGCGCTGGCGCTTCACCCCGCCAGATAGACAGGGCGTTGCCGCAAGAATTCGGTGCTGGCGCAAAAATATCGCGCGGCTCGAACCAGCCGTGTTCAGGCCAGCGGGCCGTTGAGCAGCGGTACGAAGCGCACGGCCCCCAGCACCCGGCGAGAGAATCCATGCTCCTCGCGCACGATCAGCATCAGCTGCTGGGTTTCACCGGCCGGCCCTACCGGGATCACCATACGGCCACCGGGTGCCAGCTGGTCAAGCAGTGCCTGCGGCACTTCCGGCGCCACGGCGGTGACGATGATGCCATTGTACGGCGCCAGCGCCGGCCAGCCTTCACAACCGTCGCCCCAGCGGAACACCACGTTACGCAGGTTCAGCTCCACCAGGCGCTCCTTGGCCCGGTCCTGCAGCACCTTGATGCGTTCCACCGAGAACACCCGCTCGACCAGCTGGGCCAGGATTGCCGTCTGGTAGCCCGAACCGGTGCCGATCTCCAGCACCTTGTCCAGCGGCCCGGCCTCGAGCAGCAGCTCGCTCATGTGGGCAACCATGAATGGTTGCGAGATGGTCTGGTTGTGGCCGATCGGCAGCGCAGTGTCTTCGTAGGCGCGATGCGCCAGCGCCTCGTCGACGAACAGATGGCGCGGGGTACGACGGATCACGTCGAGCACCTTGGTGTTCGATACGCCCTCCTCGCACAGGCGCTGGATCAGCCGCTCCCGGGTACGCTGGGAGGTCATGCCGATGCCACGCCGCAGCATATCGTCCTCGCGCATCAGAGCAGGCCCTCCAGCCAACCGTCGAGCTGCTCGAAGGCATCACTGAAGGTGCGGTCGAGCTGCAGCGGAGTGATCGATACATAGCCCTGCATCACCGCATGGAAGTCGGTACCCGGGCCACCGTCCTCGGCATCCCCGGCCACGGCGATCCAGTAGCCCTCCTTGCCGCGCGGGTTGACCACCTTGGTCGGCGCCGCCGCCCGCGCCCGGTGACCGAGGCGGGTGAGCTGAATGCCACGAATGTGCTCCAGCGGCAGGTTGGGGATGTTGACGTTGAGCACGGTGCGCGGCGGCAAGGCCAGACGCGACTGCGCCTCGACCAGGCGGCGGGCGATATGGGCCGCGGTCGGCAGGTTGTCCGGCTGGCGCGACAACAACGAAAACGCCAGCGAGGTACCACCGAGAAAACGGCCTTCCAGCGCGGCCGCGACCGTGCCCGAATAGAGCACGTCGTCGCCCAGGTTGGCACCGAGGTTGATCCCCGACACGACCATGTCCGGCGTCTGTGGCAACAGCCCATTGAGCCCCAGGTGCACGCAGTCGGTCGGCGTGCCGTTGAGGCTGATGAAGCCATTGGCCAAGGTCTGCGGGTGCAGTGGCCGGTCCAGCGTCAGCGAACTGCTGGCGCCGCTCTTGTCTTGATCCGGGGCTATAACCACGCACTCGGCGTAATCCGCCAGCGCAGCGTGCAGCGCGGCGATGCCGGGTGCGGTAACACCGTCGTCGTTCGAAATCAGAATACGCATGAGCTGTCCGTCTGCCCCGCCGACACCAGATCCACGACTTCGCGCACCACCACGGTGGCGAAGCATCCGGCCGGAAGGACGAATTCCAGTTGCAGGATATCAGGCTCGGGATAATGCCACGTAAGACCGCCAATAGGGAGCCGCAGAATACGTCGTTCGTGATCCATGCCCGCCAAGGCCAGCCACTGGCAAAGTGCCGGCTGCCGTGCGGCGATCGCATCCTCTTGTTGCGCAGAACTTCCCGTAGCCGGCGAATCGCCTGCTCCCCACAGCGGGCCTGTCGGATGCAAGTCAAGGATCGCCAGCCGAGGATCGGAACATTCCGACTCCCCAGCAGGAAAGAAGCTACGACTGGTGGTGAACGCCAACAGGTCGCCCACCTGGGCACGCGCCCAGCTACCGTCGGCAACACGGGCGGCCAGCACCTGGTTGAACAGGTAGCTGCGCCCGGCCGAGAGCAACCGCGAACGCACGTTGCGCTGTTCGGGCAAGGCCTTGCGTGCGGCCCAATCGAGGGCGTCGTGAACGTTGCCGCCACCGTGACCGAAGCGCTGAGTGCCGAAATAATTCGGCACGCCGTGCTGCTTGAGCTGTTCCAGGCGCGCATCCACCGCCTGGTGATCGGCAGCCAGGGCAGTCAGGCGCAAGGTGAAGCCGTTGGCCGAATGCGCGCCACGCTGCAGCTTGCGCTGGTGGCGCACCTGCTTGAGCACACGCAGGCTGGCATCCTCGGCACGTGACAGGTCCGGGTCGGCCTTGCCTGGCAGGTGCAGGCTGAACCACTGGCGGGTCAGGGCCTGGCGGTCCTTGAGGCCGGCGTAGCTGATCGTGCGCACCGGCACCCCAGCGGCACGGGCCAGGCGGCGGGCCGCCTCCTCGGTGTTCAGGTCACGCTTCTCGACCCAAAGCCACAGGTGCTCGCCCTGGCCCGACAGCGGGATGTCCAGTACTTCGTCGACCTGGAAATCTTCGGCCACCGCCTTGAGGACGGCGGTACCCAGCGGTTCGCCCGATGCGCGCGGGCCCAGCAGTTCCAGTTCGGTCATGCTGGCAGCAGCAGGGCTACCGAATGCACGGCGATGCCCTCCTCGCGGCCGGTGAAGCCCAGCTTCTCGGTAGTGGTGGCCTTGACGTTGACCTGGTCGAGCTCGACCTGCAGGTCTTCGGCGATCAGCTTGCGCATGGTTTCGATGTGCGGGGCCATCTTCGGCGCCTGGGCGACGATGGTGGCGTCGATGTTGCCGACTTTCCAGCCCTTGGCCTGGACGATGCCGACCACATGGCGCAACAGCACGCGGCTGTCGGCGCCCTTGAACTGCGGGTCGGTGTCGGGAAAGTGCTTGCCGATGTCTCCCAGCGCTGCCGCGCCTAGCAAGGCATCGCTCAGGGCGTGCAGCAACACGTCGCCATCGGAGTGGGCCAGCAGGCCGTATTTGTGGGGGATACGCACCCCGCCCAGGGTAATGAAATCACCGTCGCAGAAACGGTGCACATCGTAGCCATGGCCAATACGCATAGAAAAACGCCCTGAATGAGTCAGGGCGTGATTCTACCTGCTTTTGAGGCATTGGGGCTGGGGTGATCGGCACAGCATTGTCTGCGCCTGTGAGATCGAGCGCCGCCCGCGCGGCGCTTCGCGGGTGTTCGCCTTGACACTTTCTGCGCTTGTGAAACCGAGCGCCGCCCGCGCGGCGCTTCGCGGGGCAAGCCCGCTCCCACATTTGTTGCAACGTGGCCATGTCTGTTGGAGAGGCGTTGCCCGCCTTGGTGCATGTCTTCAGACAGGTGGGGCGGCAACAATGCCCACCTCGAAATCCCGTCATGCCAACAAGGCTGACAACCATGGCCTCACAGACATGGCCACGTTGCAACAAATGTGGGAGCGGGCTTGTCCCGCGAAGCGCCGCGCGGGCGGCGCTCAATCTCACAGGCGCTGAAAACGCTATGCCTTACACCCGCCCCAGCGCCACCGCATGATGACGCAGGTGTTCCTCGATAAAGCTGGCGATGAAGTAGTAGCTGTGGTCATAGCCAGGCTGCAGACGCAGGGTCAGTTCATGCCCCCCTTTGCGTGCCGCCTGCTCCAGGGCTTCAGGCTTGAGCTGCTTCTCGAGGAAGTCGTCGCGGTCCCCCTGGTCCACCAGCAACGGCGGACATTCGCCGGCCGGGGTCTCGGCCAGCAGCACACTGGCATCCCACTCGCGCCAGCGCGCACGGTCTTCACCCAGGTAGCGGCTGAAGGCTTTCTCGCCCCAAGGGCAATCCATCGGGTTGCTGATCGGCGAGAACGCCGACACCGAACGGTAGCGCCCCGGATTGCGCAAGGCGCACACCAGCGCGCCATGCCCGCCCATGGAGTGGCCGCTGATGCTGCGCTCGCCCGAAGCCGGGAAGTGCGCTTCGATCAACGCAGGCAACTCCTCCACCACATAGTCGTGCATGCGGTAGTGCTGGGCCCAGGGCTGCTGAGTGGCATTGAGATAGAAGCCGGCACCCAGGCCGAAGTCCCAGGCGCCGTCCGGGTCGCCCGGCACCTGCTCGCCACGCGGGCTGGTGTCGGGGGCGACGATGATCAACCCAAGCTCCGCGGCCAGGCGCTGGGCGCCGGCCTTCTGCATGAAGTTCTCGTCGGTGCAGGTGAGGCCGCTGAGCCAGTACAGCACCGGCAGCTTCTCGCCCTGTTCAGCCTGCGGCGGCAGGTAGACGGCGAACACCATGTCGCAGCCCAGCACCTTGGAGTGATGCCGGTAACGCTTGTGCCAGCCGCCGAAGCTCTTCTGGCAGGAGATGTTATCCAGGCTCATGGCAAACCTCAGAAGTGGATCACGCTGCGAATGCTCTTGCCTTCGTGCATCAGGTCGAAGGCCTTGTTGATGTCTTCCAGGCCCATGGTGTGGGTGATGAAGGTATCCAGCGGGATTTCGCCCTTCTCGGACATTTCCACGTAGCTTGGCAGCTCGCTGCGGCCACGTACGCCACCAAACGCCGAACCACGCCATACGCGGCCGGTGACCAGCTGGAACGGACGAGTGGCGATTTCCTGGCCGGCACCGGCCACGCCGATGATCACCGACTCACCCCAGCCCTTGTGGCAGCACTCCAGCGCGGCACGCATCAGTTGCACGTTGCCGATGCACTCGAAGGAGAAGTCCACACCGCCGTCGGTGAGGTCGACGATCACTTCCTGGATTGGGCGGTCGTAGTCTTTCGGGTTGATGCAGTCGGTGGCACCCAGCTGACGGGCGATTTCGAACTTGGCCGGGTTGATGTCGATGGCAATGATGCGCGACGCCTTGGCCTTGACCGCACCGATTACCGCAGACAGGCCGATGCCACCCAGGCCGAAGATGGCCACGGTGTCACCCGGCTTGACCTTGGCGGTGTTGAGCACTGCGCCAATACCAGTGGTGACGCCACAACCCAGCAGGCAGACCTTTTCCAGCGGCGCTTCTTTCTGGATCTTGGCCACGGAGATTTCCGGCAGCACGGTGTACTCGGAGAAAGTCGAGGTACCCATGTAGTGGAACAGCTGCTGGCCCTTGTAGGAGAAGCGCGTGGTGCCGTCCGGCATCAGGCCCTTGCCCTGGGTGGCGCGGATAGCCTGGCACAGGTTGGTCTTGCCCGAGAGGCAGAACTTGCACTTACCGCATTCCGGGGTGTACAGCGGAATGACGTGGTCACCGACGGCGACCGAGGTGACGCCCTCGCCTATCGCCTCGACGATCGCGCCACCTTCGTGGCCGAGGATCGACGGGAAAATGCCCTCCGGGTCGGCGCCCGACAGGGTATAGGCGTCGGTGTGGCAGACACCGCTGGCGACCACGCGCAGCAGCACTTCACCGGCCTTGGGCATGGCCACGTCGACTTCGACGATTTCCAGGGGTTTCTTGGCTTCGAAGGCTACGGCAGCACGGGACTTGATCATCAAAGGTCTCCAGACAGAGGGTCGATTCAGTCTGGCAGTGTAATTCACCGTCTTTTGATGAATAATCATGGCAAAGACAAAACATTATTGCCATGCAGGGATAATCAATGAGTAGCCGCTGGGAAGGCATCGACGAATTCGTCGCCGTGGCCGAGTCGGGCCAGTTCACCGCGGCCGCCGAGCGCCTGGGGGTTTCCTCGTCGCATATCAGCCGGCAGATTGCCCGCCTGGAGGAACGGTTGCAGACGCGCCTGCTGTATCGCAGCACCCGGCGGGTGACCCTGAGCGAGGCCGGGCAGACATTCCTGCAGCACTGCCAGCGCCTGCAGGATGGCCGCGAGGAAGCCCTGCGCGCCATGGGCGACCTGGCCAGCGAGCCCAAGGGGTTGCTGCGCATGACCTGCGCGGTGGCCTATGGCGAGCGCTTCATCGTGCCGCTGGTGACACGGTTCATGGCGCTGTACCCGCAGCTGCGGGTGGATGTGGAACTGAGCAACCACACCCTCGACCTGGTGCACGAAGGCATGGACCTGGCCATCCGCCTGGGCCGCTTGGCCGACTCGCGACTGGTGGCAACCCGCCTGGCGCCACGGCGCATGTACCTGTGCGCCTCGCCGGCTTACCTGGAACGTTATGGCCGGCCGCACAGCCTGTCGGAGCTGGCGCGGCACAATTGCCTGGTGGGCAGTTCGGACTTGTGGGCGCTGCAGCAAGACGGCCGCGAGATCAGCCAGCGAGTGCAGGGCAACTGGCGTTGCAACAGCGGGCAGGCGGTGCTGGACGCGGCGCTGCAGGGCATGGGGTTGTGCCAGCTGCCGGATTATTACGTGCTGGAGCACTTGAACAGTGGCGCGCTGGTGTCGTTGCTGGAGGCGCACCAGCCACCGAATACGGCGGTGTGGGCACTGTATCCACAACAGCGGCACCTGTCGCCGAAGGTGCGGCGGCTGGTGGATTACCTGAAGGAAGGGTTGGCGGGGTTGCCGGAGTATCGCTTGAACTGAAACCTCGTGCTGCCTGGTCTGACCTCTTCGCGGGTAAACCCGCTCCCACAGGTACAGCGCAAACCTGAAGGGATGTGCGATACCTGTGGGAGCGGGTTTACCCGCGAAAAGGCCGGCACAGGAGCAAGAAATTCAGCGGCGCCCTGCCCAGCGCTGGCGCAACCACTCCAGGTCTTCCGGCCGGGTCACCTTGATGTTGTCGCTGCGCCCTTCGACCAGCCGTGGCGCCTGGCCAGACCACTCGATGGCGGAGGACTCGTCGGTCACCAGCACATCCGACACCAGGCACTCGGCCAGCGCCCGATGCAAGGCCCCCAGGCGGAACATCTGCGGCGTATAGGCCTGCCAAATGGTGCTGCGGTCCACGGTGGCACCCACCCGGCCATCGGCATCGGCACGTTTGAGGGTATCGCGCGCCGGCACCGCCAGCAGGCCACCCACCGGGTCGTCCGCCAGCTCCGACAACAGCTTGTCCAGGTCGCTGCGCGTCAGGTTTGGTCGCGCGGCATCATGCACCAGTACCCAGTCGCTGTCCGCCGCCCCTTGGGCATGCAGCATCAGCAAGGCATTGAGCACCGAGTCGGCACGTTCGCGGCCACCCGCTGCGCGCTGGATGCGTGGGTCGCTGGCGCAGCGCAGGCGAGGCCAGTACGGGTCATCTTCGGCAATGCTGACCACCACACCCTTGAGCATCGGGTGGCCGAGAAAACAGTCGAGGCTGTGCTCGAGAATGGTCTGCCCAGCCAGCTCCAGGTACTGCTTGGGGCGGTCGGCAGCCATGCGGGCGCCTACGCCCGCAGCAGGAATCACGGCCCAGAAGGCGGGTAACGTTTCGATCATTTCTGTGGCAACTGGAAGAGGGTTTCGCCCTCTTTGACCATTCCCAATTCGTGGCGAGCCCGCTCTTCAACGGTCTCCATGCCTTTTTTCAGTTCCAGCACTTCGGCATCGAGCACGCGATTGCGCTCGAGCAAGCGCTCGTTTTCGGCATGCTGCTCGGCAATCTGCTGCTTCAGCTCGGTCACTTGCGCCAGGCTGCCGTTACCCACCCACAGGCGGTACTGCAGGCCACCCAGTAGCAGGAGCAGGACGAGGAACAACCAATAGGGACTGCGCATCACGTTATCCAGATTAAAAAGGCTGCCCGGGTATTTTTACTTCGGGGCCTCGAATAGCACGAAGCCTGGCCGAGGCCAGGCTTCGTCGACAGAAACCCGTTGGAATGTAGGAAAGAACAGTACGAACGTTCCTACAACTCCGGCTGCTGTCTTTTTACCATCTCTTGCTTAGCCGCGAAACTCGGCACGACCGCGGTAAACCGCTTTGGCACCCAGTTGCTCTTCGATGCGCAGCAGCTGGTTGTACTTGGAAACGCGGTCGGAACGGCACAGCGAGCCAGTCTTGATCTGGCCAGCAGCGGTACCCACGGCCAGGTCGGCAATGGTCGAGTCTTCGGTTTCACCGGAACGGTGCGAAATCACCGCGGTGTAACCAGCAGCCTTGGCCATCTGGATGGCCTCCAGGGTTTCGGTCAGCGAGCCGATCTGGTTGAACTTGATCAGGATCGAGTTACCGATGCCCTTCTCGATGCCTTCCTTGAGGATCTTGGTGTTGGTCACGAACAGGTCATCGCCAACCAGCTGCACCTTGGTGCCGATCTTGTCGGTGAGGATCTTCCAGCCAGCCCAGTCGGACTCGTCCAGGCCGTCTTCGATCGAGATGATCGGGAAGCGCTCGGTCAGGCCTTTCAGGTACTCGGCGAAGCCTTCGGCGTCGAACGACTTGCCTTCGCCAGACAGGTTGTACTTGCCGTCTTCGTAGAACTCGGAAGCCGCGCAGTCCAGGGCCAGGGTCACGTCGGTGCCCAGCTTGTAGCCGGCTTTCTCGACGGCTTCGGCGATGGCGCCCAGGGCGTCTTCGTTGGAAGCCAGGTTAGGGGCGAAACCACCTTCGTCACCAACGGCGGTGTTCAGGCCACGGGCCTTCAGCACGGCTTTGAGGTGGTGGAAGATTTCAGTACCCATGCGCAGGCCGTCGGAGAAGGTCTTGGCGCCAACTGGCTGAACCATGAACTCCTGGATGTCGACGTTGTTGTCGGCGTGCTCGCCACCGTTGATGATGTTCATCATCGGTACCGGCATCGAGTACTGGCCCGGGGTGCCGTTCAGGTTGGCGATGTGCGCGTACAGCGGCAGGTCCTGGTCCTGAGCAGCGGCCTTGGCGGCAGCCAGGGAGACGGCGAGGATGGCGTTGGCGCCCAGCTTGGCCTTGTTCTCGGTACCGTCCAGTTCGATCATGGCGCGGTCCAGGCCCTTCTGGTCGGCAGGGTCCTTGCCCAGCAGCAGGTCACGGATCGGGCCGTTGATGTTGGCGACGGCCTTCAGCACGCCCTTGCCCAGGTAACGGCTCTTGTCGCCATCACGCAGCTCCAGCGCTTCGCGCGAGCCAGTGGAAGCACCGGACGGCGCGCAAGCGCTGCCGATGATGCCGTTGTCGAGCAGTACATCGGCTTCCACGGTGGGGTTGCCACGCGAATCGAGAACTTCACGACCTTTGATGTCGACGATTTTTGCCATTGTTGTAAGCACTCCAGAATTGACGAAAACAACTTAGCTTAGGAAATTCTTGCCGTTCACCGGGCGGACATGCAGTGGGCAGGCCGGGTGAAGGGAACCCCTGACCGGCTGGTCAGGGGTGGATCGGACGGTACTTTACCCGAGAATCGAGCTTTACGCGGTTTCTACCGTCGGAAAACTTTTCACCAGGTCGTCCAGTTGCTTGAGCTGGGCCAGGAACGGCTCCAGTTTGTCCAGGCGCAAGGCACATGGGCCATCGCACTTGGCATTGTCCGGATCGGGGTGGGCTTCGAGGAACAGCCCGGCCAGGCCCTGGCTCATGCCGGCCTTGGCCAGGTCGGTAACCTGGGCGCGGCGGCCACCGGCGGAATCGGCGCGACCACCCGGCATCTGCAGGGCGTGGGTCACGTCGAAGAACACCGGGTACTCGAACTGCTTCATGATGCCGAAGCCGAGCATGTCCACCACCAGGTTGTTGTAGCCGAAGCTCGAACCACGCTCGCAGAGGATCAACTGGTCGTTACCGGCCTCCTCGCACTTGGTCAGGATGTGCTTCATTTCCTGGGGTGCGAGGAACTGGGCCTTCTTGATGTTGATCACCGCGCCGGTCTTGGCCATGGCCACCACCAGGTCGGTCTGTCGCGACAGGAAGGCCGGCAGCTGGATGATGTCGCACACCTTGGCTACAGGCTCGGCCTGGTAGGGCTCGTGCACGTCGGTGATGACCGGCACGTTGAAGGTGCGCTTGATCTCTTCGAAGATCTTCAGCCCCTCTTCCATGCCCGGGCCACGGTACGAGGTTACCGACGAACGGTTGGCCTTGTCGAAGCTGGCCTTGAACACGTACGGGATACCGAGCTTCTCGGTCACCCGCACGTACTCCTCGCAGACCTTCATTGCCAGGTCACGGGACTCCAGGACGTTCATGCCGCCGAACAGGACGAACGGCTTGTCGTTGGCGATCTCGATGTTACCGACGCGAATGATCTTCTGGGTCATTGATCAGGCCTTGTTCTTCTGAGCCAGGGCTGCCTTGACGAAGCCGCTGAACAGCGGGTGGCCGTCACGCGGGGTCGAGGTGAATTCCGGGTGGAACTGGCAGGCGACGAACCATGGGTGGTCCTTGGACTCGACCACTTCCACCAGCGCACCGTCTTCGGAACGGCCAGAAACCACCAGGCCGGCGTCGACCAGTTGCGGCAGCAGGTTGTTGTTCACTTCGTAGCGGTGACGGTGACGCTCGGTGATCACGTCCTTGCCATAGCAGTCGTGCACCTTGGAACCGGCGGCCAGCTGGCAGTCCTGGGCGCCCAGGCGCATGGTGCCACCCAGGTCGGAGGCTTCGTTGCGGGTTTCGACGGCACCGGTGGCATCGGCCCACTCGGTGATCAGGCCGACTACCGGGTGGCCGCTGTTGCGGTCGAACTCGGTGGAGTTGGCGTCTTTCCAGCCCATCACGTTACGGGCGAATTCGATCACGGCCACCTGCATGCCCAGGCAGATACCCAGGTATGGCACCTTGTTCTCACGGGCGTATTGCACCGCGGTGATCTTGCCTTCCACGCCGCGCAGGCCGAAACCGCCCGGCACCAGGATGGCATCGGCGCCTTCGAGCAGGCTGGTGCCCTGGTTCTCGATGTCTTCCGAGTCGATGTAGCGCAGGTTGACCTTGGTGCGGTTAGTAATGCCGGCGTGGCTCATCGCTTCGATCAGCGACTTGTACGCATCCAGCAGCTCCATGTACTTGCCGACCATGGCGATGGTCACTTCGTGCTCGGGGTTGAGCTTGGCATCGACCACCTTGTCCCACTCGGACAGGTCGGCGCCATTGCACTGCAGGCCGAAACGCTCGACGACGAAGTCGTCCAGGCCCTGTGCGTGCAGCACGCCCGGGATCTTGTAGATGGTGTCGACGTCTTCCAGCGAAATCACCGCACGCTCTTCAACGTTGGTGAACAGCGCGATCTTGCGACGCGACGAGGCATCGACCGGGTGGTCGGAGCGGCAGATCAGCACGTCAGGCTGCAGACCGATGGAACGCAGTTCCTTCACCGAATGCTGGGTCGGCTTGGTCTTGGTCTCGCCAGCGGTGGCGATGTACGGGACCAGGGTCAGGTGCATCAGCATGGCGCGCTTGGAGCCCACTTCGACGCGCAGCTGGCGGATGGCCTCGAGGAACGGCTGCGACTCGATGTCACCCACGGTACCGCCGATTTCCACCAGGGCCACGTCGGCATCGCCGGCGCCCTTGATGATGCGACGCTTGATCTCGTCGGTGATGTGCGGGATGACCTGGATGGTCGCACCCAGGTAATCACCACGGCGCTCTTTACGCAGCACGTGCTCGTAGATGCGGCCGGTGGTGAAGTTGTTGTTCTGGGTCATGGTGGTGCGGATGAACCGCTCGTAGTGGCCCAGGTCGAGGTCGGTCTCGGCGCCATCGTGGGTGACGAACACTTCACCGTGCTGGAACGGGCTCATGGTGCCCGGATCGACGTTGATGTACGGATCCAGCTTGAGCATGGTGACCTTCAGGCCCCGCGCTTCCAGGATGGCCGCCAGGGAAGCCGAGGCAATGCCTTTCCCCAATGAAGAAACAACACCGCCCGTGACGAATATGTAGCGCGTCATGAAAAACCCTAGAAGTCTGCGTTAAGGCGGCCAGCGCCGCCGGAGAAAGCGAAGGAAGGCCGAAGCCCCCGATCACCTGCGTCAATCACAGTGCATCTCGAAAAACTGCCGCGTCTGTACAGACCAGGGGTATCCCCGGCATGGAGCTCGCTCGTCATTTTCAGAATCAGCCCAGCAAAAAACTGCTTGGTAATCGGCAACTCCTGTGTTTTCGCGGAACCCACAGAAGCTGTATCAAGAAGGGAGGGTAGTCTACCCGAATGTACACTTCAGCTCAAACCTTGCGCGTTCGTCGGCAACTGCCAGCACAGCTGGCAATCAGCCTGCACCAGCCCGGGCAGGTTGGCCACCGCCAGCAGGCGCTCGCCCTGGTACAGCAATGGCAGGCGCGGGCGCAGGAAATGCGGTACCTGCTGTTCGTTGAGCAGGCGCTTGAGGTCGCGTCGGCCGCGGCCGGGGACATCGAGCACTTCGCCGCCCTGGCGGTAGGCAATGCGCAAGCCGTCCAGCGGCGCTGCGCCAACAAGACGCACACTGCCGTTACCCGGCAACAACAAAGGCTCGGCGGGATCGGCCCAGGCCAGTTCGCCGACGGGCAGTTGCAGCCAGTCTCCGCTCAACCACCAGATACGCCCATGACTGCGCAGCAGTTGCCCATCGGCAAGGCGCCAGGCGGGCTGGGCATCGGCTGCAGCATCGCGCAGGTCCGCCCAGCCGGCCCAGTGCCGGGCATCGGGCAGGCGGGCCCGGCGGCTCAGCCAGTATTGCAGGGCATTGCGCTGACGGGCCGGCGACAGCGCCACCAGGGTAGCCAGGTCGAGGGAGTCCAGCCCCGGCCAGGCAACCGGCCCGCCCTCCTCCGCGAGCGCCAGGTCATCCTCGGCCAGCTCGTCCAGCAGGCCCTGGGCTTCGCCCAGATGCTCGGCGGCGCGGGCCAGGTTCTGGCTGGCCTGCGGCCAACGTTGCCGAAGTAGCGGAAACACCTCGCTGCGCAGGTAGTTGCGGGCAAATTGTGTGTCAGCGTTTGACGGATCTTCGATCCAGGCCAGCCCGTTGGCCTGGGCGTGGTCCTGCAGTTGCTGGCGAGAGCAGCCCAGCAACGGCCTGACCAGGCTGCCCTGCCCTAGCGCCCGCTGCCCCGGCATCGCTGCCAGGCCACGCAGGCCTGCACCGCGCAGCAGGCGGAACAGCAAGGTTTCGGCCTGGTCGTCGCCGTGCTGGCCGGTGAACAGGATGTCGCCTGGGCCCAACAGCTGGCGGAAGGCGGCATAGCGGGCGTCGCGGGCGGCCTGCTCGAGGCTGGCGCCGGTGCTGACCTGGACATGGATGACCTGAAGTTCGATGCCGAGATTGTCGCAGACGGTCTGGCAGTGGGCGGGCCACGCGTCAGCGGCGGATTGCAGGCCATGGTGGATGTGGATGGCGCGCAATGGAGGGGATGCGTGATTGCGGGCGCGGTCGGCCAGCAGGTGCAGGAGGACGGTGGAGTCGAGACCGCCGGAAAAGGCGATGTACCAGGCTGGGGCGTTGAGCCAGGGGGTGAGGTTGATCATCGAACCCGCACTCCATTCGAGAATGCGTTCGCGGGTGAACCCGCTCCCACAGGGATCGCGCCGTTCCAGAGGGCTGCGCAGTACCTGTGGGAGCGGGTTCACCCGCGAACACCGGCGAAGCCGGTGCCATTCATCTCGCTATCAGAGGCCGTAGCTCATCAGGCGATCGTAACGGCGGGCCAGCAGCGCGTCATGGTCGAGCTTGCCGAGCATGTCCAGCTGCTGCACCAGGTCGGCACGGATGCTTTCCGACATCTTCGCCGGGTCACGGTGGGCGCCGCCCAGCGGCTCCTGGATGACCTTGTCGACAATGTTCAGGCTCTTCAGGCGCTCGGCAGTGATGCCCATGGCCTCGGCTGCGTCGGCTGCCTTGTCGGCAGTCTTCCACAGGATCGAGGCGCAGCCTTCCGGCGAGATCACCGAGTAGGTGGAGTACTGCAGCATGTTCAACTGGTCGCACACGCCGATGGCCAGCGCACCGCCGGAACCACCCTCACCGATGACGGTGGCGATGATCGGGGTTTTCAGACGCGCCATCACGCGCAGGTTCCAGGCGATGGCCTCGCTCTGGTTGCGTTCTTCGGCGTCGATGCCCGGGTAGGCGCCCGGGGTGTCGATGAAGGTCAGGATCGGCATCTTGAAGCGCTCGGCCATTTCCATCAGGCGGCAGGCCTTGCGGTAGCCCTCTGGGCGCGGCATGCCGAAGTTGCGGCGTACCTTCTCGCGCACTTCACGGCCCTTCTGGTGGCCGATGACCATGACCGGCTTGCCGTCCAGGCGCGCGGTACCACCGACGATGGCAGCGTCGTCGGAGAAGTGACGGTCACCATGCAGCTCTTCGAACTCGGTGAAGATGTGCTCCAGGTAGTCCAGGGTGTAAGGACGACGCGGGTGACGAGCCAGGCGGGCGATCTGCCAGCTGGTCAGGTTGCCGAAGATGCTTTCGGTCAGGGTGTTGCTCTTGTCTTGCAGACGGGCAATTTCATCGCTGATGTTCAGCGAGTTGTCGTTACCTACCAGGCGCAGGCCTTCGATCTTGGCTTGCAGGTCGGCAATCGGCTGTTCGAAATCGAGAAAATTCGGGTTCATAGTCATCCGTCTTGGGTCTACGGCCAGGCGGCCGGCCGGTTGATCCGTTTGGCGCCCTACCTTAAGGGATCAGGCGCATTCAGGTCGAGATTAAATTTTTTGTCGGTTCAACGATATTGCAGGAAGACGTTCTCACGCCCGAACTGGTCACGCAGCGCCTGAATCAGCCCATCGGCCGGGTCGATCGCCCACTGCTCGCCGAACTGCAACATGGCCTTGGCGTCGCTGCCGGTGTACTCGAGGGTGATCGGGCAGGCGCCGCGGTGGCGGGTAATCAGCTCGCCCAGCCACTTCAGCCGGTCGCCCTTGAGCGCTTCGTGTGCCACCTTCAGGCGCAGGCTTTCGGCCAGCTTGGTGCGCGCATCCTCCATGGTCATCACCTGCTTCACCCGCAGGCGCAGGCCACCGGAGAAATCATCGTTGCTGACCTCGCCTTCGACAACCACCATGGCATCGGTCTGCAGCAAGGACTGTGCCGCCAAGAAGGCATCGGCAAACAGCGACGCCTCGATGCGCCCGGAACGGTCGTCCAGGGTGACGAAGCCCATCTTGTCGCCCTTCTTGTTCTTCATCACCCGCAGGGCAATGATCATGCCGGCGATGGTCTGGGTCTCGCGTGACGGCTTGAGGTCGATGATGCGCTGGCGGGCAAAGCGGCGAATCTCGGTCTCGTACTCGTCGATCGGGTGGCCGGTGAGGTACAGGCCAAGGGTGTCCTTCTCGCCCTTCAGGCGTTCCTTGAGGGTGAGTTCGCGCACCTTGCGGTGGTTGGCGTAGACGTCGGCATCCGCCTCTTCGAACATGCCGCCGAACAGGTCGACGTGGCCACTGTCAGCGGTGTGGGCAGCCTGCTCGGCAGACTTGATGGCCTCGCCCAGCGCCGAGAGCAAGGTTGCCCGGTTGATGTCGATGTTGGCCTGGTAGGCCTTGATCTCGTCATGGAAGTGCGGGCCCAGACGATCCAGCGCGCCGCTGCGGATCAGTGCGTCGAGGGTACGCTTGTTGACCCGCTTGAGGTCGATGCGCTCACAGAAATCGAACAGGTCCTTGAACGGGCCACCCTGCGCGCGGGCCTCGACGATGGCCTCCACCGGGCCTTCGCCGACGCCCTTGATGGCGCCCAGGCCATAGACGATGCGCCCGTCATTGTTCACGGTGAACTTGAAGTCGGAGAAGTTCACGTCCGGCGCGTCGAGGCGCAGCTTCATGTTGCGCACTTCTTCGACCAGCACCACCACCTTGTCGGTGTTGTGCATATCCGCCGACAACACAGCAGCCATGAACGCCGCCGGGTGGTGGGTTTTCAGCCAGGCAGTCTGGTACGACACCAGGCCATAGGCGGCGGAGTGGGATTTGTTGAAGCCGTAACCGGCGAACTTTTCTACCAGGTCGAAGATGTTACCGGCCAGCTCTGCATCGATATTGTTGTTGGCACAACCTTCGATGAAACCACCCCGCTGCTTGGCCATCTCCTCGGGCTTCTTCTTACCCATCGCACGGCGCAGCATGTCAGCGCCACCGAGGGTGTAGCCAGCCATTACCTGGGCGATCTGCATCACCTGTTCCTGGTACAGGATGATGCCGTAGGTCGGTGCCAGCACCGGCTTCAGGCCTTCGTACTGGTAGTCAGGGTGAGGGTAGGCGAGCTCGGCGCGGCCGTGCTTGCGGTTGATGAAGTCGTCCACCATGCCCGACTGCAGCGGGCCTGGGCGGAACAGCGCCACCAGTGCGATAAGGTCTTCCAGGCAGTCGGGCTTGAGCTTCTTGATCAGCTCTTTCATGCCCCGCGATTCAAGCTGGAACACCGCCGTGGTTTCGGCCTTCTGCAACAGCTCGTAGGTCTTGCGGTCGTCCAGCGGGATGAAGTCGATGTTTACATCGGGCAGGTTCTTCTTGGCCTGCTCGCGGTTGATGATCTCCATCGCCCACTTGATGATGGTCAGGGTGCGCAGGCCGAGGAAGTCGAACTTCACCAGGCCGGCAGCCTCGACGTCATCCTTGTCGAACTGGGTTACCAGGCCGCCGCCCTCTTCGTCACAGGCGATCGGCGAAAAGTCGGTGAGCTTGGTCGGGGCGATGACCACGCCACCGGCGTGCTTGCCGGTACCGCGGGTCACGCCCTCGAGCTTCAGGGCCATGTCCCAGATTTCGCGGGCGTCTTCGTCACCCTTGAGGAAGTCGCGCAGGATCTCTTCCTGCTCGTAGGCCTTCTCCAGGGTCATGCCCACTTCGAACGGGATCATCTTCGACAGACGGTCGGCCAGGCCGTAGGATTTGCCCTGCACCCGCGCCACGTCTCGCACCACCGCCTTCGCCGCCATGGTACCGAAGGTGATGATCTGGCTGACCGCGTTACGGCCATAGGCTTCGGCCACATAGTCGATCACCCGGTCCCGGCCATCCATGCAGAAGTCGACGTCGAAGTCGGGCATGGAAATACGTTCAGGGTTGAGGAAACGCTCGAACAGCAGGTCGTAGGCCAGCGGGTCGAGGTCGGTAATCTTCAGCACGTAGGCCACCAGCGAGCCGGCACCCGACCCTCGGCCCGGGCCGACCGGCACGCCGTTGTTCTTGGCCCACTTGATGAAGTCCATGACGATCAGGAAGTAACCGGGGAAACCCATCTGGATGATGATGTCCAGCTCGAACTTCAGGCGGTCGAGATAGACCTGGCGCTTCTCTTCGTAATCGGGCGTGGTCTCTTTCGGCCACAGCACTGCCAGGCGCTCTTCCAGGCCTTCGTGGGACACATGCCGCAGGTAATCATCAATGCCCATGCCGTTGGGCGTGGGGAAGTCGGGCAGGAAATACTTGCCCAGCTGCACCTGGATGTTGCAGCGCTTGGCGATCTCGACGGTGTTGGCGATGGCGTCGGGCAGGTCGCTGAACAGCTCGGTCATTTCCTCGGCCGACTTCAGATACTGCTGGTCGCTGTACATCCTTGGCCGGCGCGGGTCGTCGAGGGTCCAGCCCTCACCGATGCACACGCGGGTTTCGTGAGCATCGAAGTCCGACTGCTTGATGAAGCGCACATCGTTGGTTGCCACCAGCGGAGCGCCGAGCTTGTCGGCCAACGCCACGGCGGCGTGCACGTACTCCTCGTCGCGGGCGCGGTTGGTGCGCTGCACTTCGACATAGAAGCGCTCGGGGAACATGCCCATCCAGTCTCGCAGCAGGGCCTCGGCCTCATCGCCCTTGCCGGCCAGCAAGGCCATGCCGATGTCCCCTTCCTTGCCTGCGGACAGGGCGATCAGGCCCTCGCTGGCGGGGGCGATCCAGTCACGCTGGAGGATGACCAGGCCGTTGCGCTGGCCGTCGGTCCAGCCGCGCGAGATCAGCTCGGTGAGGTTGCGGTAGCCCTTGGGGTTCATGGCCAGGAAGCAGATACGCGACAGCGGTGCTTCCGGATCGGCAGCGGCCAGCCACAGGTCGGCGCCGCAGATCGGCTTGATGCCGGCGCCCATGGCGGTCTTGTAGAACTTTACCAGCGAGCACATGTTGCTCTGGTCGGTGATCGCCACCGCCGGCATGTTCATCCCGGCCAGTGCCTTGGCCAGCGGCTTGATCCGCACCAGGCCGTCGACCAGCGAGAATTCGGAGTGGACGCGCAGATGAACGAAGGGAACCGACATGGAAGATCCTGTAGCAGTGCTGAACGACAAGGGCGGGATTGTAGCTTAAATGCGAGGGGGTTTTGGGGCTGCTTTGCAGCCCATCGCCGGCAAGCCAGCTCCCACAGGGACCGCGTAGCTGTCAGGGATTGTACGATCCATGTGGGAGCTGGCTTGCCGGCGATGGGCCGCAAAGCGGCCCCCAAAAATCAGATCAGGGCGTCGGTGACGCCTTCAAGCGCTTCCCAAGCTGCCCTCACCGGAGCAAAGGAACGCCGATGAATGGGCGTCGGCCCAAGCCGTGCCAGCGCCTCGAGGTGCACCGGGGTCGGGTACCCCTTGTGCCCGCCAATGCCATAACCCGGGTAGATCAGCTCGAACGCGCTCATCTCTCGGTCGCGGGTCACCTTGGCCAGGATCGACGCCGCCGCAATGGCCGGCACCTGGCTATCCCCCTTGACTACCGGCGACGCCGGTACGGCCAGTTTCGGGCAGCGGTTACCGTCGATCAGGGCAAGCTTCGGTGTAATGTGCAAGCCTTCCACCGCTCGCTGCATCGCCAACATGGTGGCATGCAGGATGTTCAGGCGGTCGATTTCTTCGACCTCGGCGCGGGCGATGCAGAAGCTCAGGGCCTTTTCGCAGATTTCATCGAACAGCGCCTCGCGCCTGGCTTCGGTGAGTTTCTTCGAATCGTTCAGGCCGAGGATCGGGCGCGCCGGGTCGAGGATCACCGCTGCAGTCACCACCGCGCCGCACAGCGGGCCACGGCCCACTTCGTCGACACCGGCGACCAGGTCCTCGACCAGGTTGAAGTCCAGTCCAATTTGCATGTCAGCGGTCCTTGAGCAACGCCAGTACCGCCTCGGCAGCCTGGTTGGAGGCGTCACGGCGAAGGGTGCGGTGAATTTCGTCGAAACGTTCGGTCTGCTGGCTGCCATCGGCTACCAGAGGCGCCAGGGTGCTGGCCAGGGCTTCGCTGGTGGCGTCGTCCTGCAGCAGTTCGGGTACCAACGCCCGCTGGGCCAGCAGGTTCGGCAACGAAACGTAGGGGCTCTTTACCAGCCGTTTGAGAATCCAGTAGGTAAGAGGCGCCAGGCGATAGGCCACAACCATCGGCCGCTTGTACAGCAGCGCTTCGAGGGTGGCGGTACCCGAGGCGATCAACACCGCGTCACAGGCCGCCAGGGCCTGGTGCGACTGGCCATCGAGCAGGGTCAGCGGCAGCTCGCGCCCTTCAAGCATCTGCTCGACCTGGGCGCGCCGTGCGGCGTTGGCACAAGGCAGCACGAAACGCACGCCTGGCACCTGCTGGCGCAGCCGTTCGGCCGCATCCAGGAACAGCGCCCCCAGGCGCCCGACTTCGCCGCCACGACTACCCGGCATCAGCGCCACCACCGGCCCTTCACCCAGGCCAAGCGCGGCACGCGCCGCCGGGCGGTCGGCTTCGAGCGGGATGGTGTCGGCCAACGGGTGGCCGACGAAACGTACAGGCACGCCCTGCTCTTCATAGAACCGCGCCTCGAATGGCAACAGCGTCAGCATCAGGTCGCAGCCTTCGCGAATCTTCAGCACACGCTTCTGCCGCCAGGCCCAGACCGACGGGCTGACGTAGTGCACGGTCTTGATCCCGGCCTGACGCAGTTTCAGTTCGATGTTGAGGTTGAAGTCGGGGGCATCGATGCCGATGAACACGTCGGGCTTTTCGCCGATCAGGGTCTCGATCAGCAGCTTGCGGCGCTTGAGCAGCTCACGCAGGCGCCCCAGCACTTCAACCAGGCCCATGACGGCCAGGCGTTCCATGGGGAAATAGGATTGCAGGCCTTCGGCTTCCATCAAGGGGCCGCCAACGCCGATGAACCGAACGTCCGGGTGGCGCGCCTTGATGGCACGCATCAAGCCTGAACCCAGAATGTCGCCGCTGGCCTCACCTGCGACCAAGGCTACGCAAAGCTGGGCCATGTCAGCGCGTAATGCCGCGGGCGGAGTTCACGATCGACTGACGGAACAGCTCGACCTCAGGGTGTTGCGCGGCCAGTTCGGTCAGTTCCTTGAGCGCGTCTTCGACGGTCAGGCCCTGGCGATAGACAATCTTGTAGCAACGGCGCAGCACGTGAATGACCTCATCGCTGAAACCCCGACGGCGCATGCCTTCGAAGTTCATGCTGCGGGCCTCGGCCGGGCTGCCGAACACGGTGACGAAGGCCGGGACGTCCTTGCCGATAGCCGTGCCCATGCCGGAAAACGCATGGGCACCGATATGGCAGTACTGGTGCACCAGGGTATAACCGGACAGGATCGCCCAGTCACCCACATGCACATGGCCGGCCAGAGCGGTGTTGTTGACCAGGATGCAGTGGTTGCCGATGACGCTGTCGTGGCCGATGTGGGCATAGGCCATGATCAGGTTGTGGTCGCCCACAGTAGTTTCCGCACGGTCCTGAACGGTACCGCGGTGAATGGTCACCCCTTCGCGGAACACATTGTGGTCACCGATGACCAGACGCGTTGGCTCACCCTTGTACTTGAGGTCCGGGGTGTCTTCGCCGATCGAGGAAAACTGAAAGATACGGTTGTGCTTGCCGATGCGGGTAGGGCCTTTGAGCACAACATGCGGGCCGATAACGGTGCCCTCCCCGATCTCTACATCAGGGCCAACGATCGACCAAGGGCCGACCTCGACGCCATCGGCCAGTTTGGCCGAGGGATCGATAATGGCCCGAGGATCAATCGAATTCATAGGGAGCGTTCCGCGCAGGTGATTTCTGCCGAGCAAACCGGCTTGCCGTCGACCAGGGCGCGGCATTCGAACTTCCAGATCATGCTCTTGCGGCTGAGAAATTTGGCTTCCAGCACCAGCTGATCACCCGGCAGCACCGGCTGACGGAAGCGCAGTTTGTCGGAGCCGACAAAGTAGTACAGGGTGCCATCGGCCGGCTTGGCATCAAGCATCTTGAAGCCAAGGATGCCGGCCGCCTGGGCCATGGCTTCGATGATCAGAACGCCCGGCATGATCGGGTGCGCCGGGAAGTGGCCATTGAAGAACGGCTCGTTGATGCTGACATTCTTGTAGGCACGAATGCTCTGGGCCTCGTAGTCCAGATCCGTCACGCGGTCCACCAACAGGAACGGGTAACGGTGAGGCAGGTATTCGCGAATCTCGTTGATGTCCATCATTTCGGGGGGGAAGCCTGTAATAAGAATAGGGAGCGCAGGTGCTGACCACACGCTCCTTTTGCAGTCCAAAGAGGAGCCAGCTAGCGACTGTTCACTCTTGCTCAGGGAATGGTATCAGCCTTCTGATGTCGGCTGGCCACCTGAGGTCACGGTATCGACGCGTTTTTCCAGCTGCTGGAGACGCTTGGCCATGTCGTCCAGGTGCCGGATACGCGCGGCGCTCTTGCGCCATTCAGCCAGTGGCTGCATGGCAGTGCCGGAAGAATAGGCACCCGGTTCGGTGATCGAACGGGTCACCATGGTCATCCCGGACACGAAAACGTTATCACAGACATCGATATGACCCACCATGCCGACACCTCCGGCAATGGTGCAATGCTTGCCGATGCGCGTGCTGCCGGAAATTCCGACGCAGGCGGCCATGGCCGTGTGCTCACCGATCTGCACGTTGTGGGCGATCTGGATCTGGTTGTCGAGCTTGACCCCGTCAGCGATCCGCGTATCCGACAGCGCACCGCGATCGACCGCAGTGTTGACACCGATTTCCACGTCGTCGCCGATGGTCACGCCACCGATCTGAGCGATCTTGCGCCACACGCCCTTCTCGTTGGCAAAGCCGAAGCCTTCACCGCCGATCACCGCACCCGACTGGATGACCACACGCTTGCCGATGGTCACATCATGGTACAGGGTGACCCGTGGGGCCAGCCAGCCACCCTCACCGATCACGCAACGGGCACCGACCACGCAGTGTGCACCCACACTGACATTGGCCGCGATGCGCGCACCGCTTTCGATGACCGCGAACGGCCCGATGCTGGCACTGGCGTCCACCTGCGCGTCCTCCGCCACCACGGCGCTGGGATGAATACCCGCCACAGCCTTAGGTTTGGGATCGAACAGGTGGGAAATGCGCGCGTAGGCCAGGTACGGGTCGGCGACGATCAGCGCATTGCCGGCAAAGCCTTCGGCGTCCGCCGCCTTCAGCAGCACCGCAGCCGCCTGGCTGCTATCCAGGAATTTGCGGTACTGCGGATTGGCGAGGAAGCTCAACTGACCTGGGCCAGCCTCCTGCAAAGTGGCCAGCCCGGTAATCTGCAGCGCCTCGGGGCCCTTGAGGGTGGCGCCGAGGGCCTCGGCCAGCTGGCCTAGCGTCATGGTCACGGTCATATCAACGGGCTTGGTTCATGCGCTCGATGACTTGGCGGGTGATGTCGTACTGCGGTTTGACATCGATGACCGCGCCACGCTCGAGGACCAGGTCGTAACCGCCTTTCTTGATCACTTCCTCGACAGCGCCATCCAGCTTCGGCTTCAGTTGCTTGAGCATGTCGCGGTCGGCAACAGCCTTGGCTTCGTTCAGTTCCTTGGACTGGAACTGGAAGTCACGGGCTTTCTGCTTGAATTCGAGCTCAAGACGCTCACGCTCCTGCTGCTGCATCTTGTCGCCGCCCTTGATCAGACGGTCCTGAATGCCCTTGGCGCTGCTTTCCAGGCTTTTCAGCTTGGTCAGTTGCGGGCCGAACTTCTTCTCGGCATCCACGGCGTATTTCTTGGCCGCGTCAGATTCCAGCAGGGCCATCTGATAGTTCAGGACGGCAACCTTCATTTCGGCGAAAGCCGGGGTGGCGACCAGCGCCGCGGCCATTACGGCCAGTTGGGTCAACTTACGCACGATGCACTCCTGGATAAACCGTTGTCATTAAGCGAGGGCCGACCTCAGAAGGTCTGGCCCAGAGAGAATTGGAACACCTGGGTGTCGGCATCGTCCGGCTTCTTGACCGGCATTGCCAGGCTGAAGCTCAGCGGGCCCAGTGCGGTGATCCAGGTCACGCCCAGGCCGACCGAACTGGCCATGCCCGAGAAACCGACCTTCTCGCAATCAGGCTGGTTGCCGCAATTGGTGTCGAACACGTTACCCACGTCCCAGAACACGGAGGTGCGCAGCGAACGCTGGTCCTTGACGAACGGCAGCGGGAACAGCAGCTCGACACCGCCTTGTACCAGCACGTTGCCACCAAACGGCAACGGATCCTGGTCCGGGTCGGCGATGGTGCCTGGCTTGCCACCGTTGGCCTCGCCGCGGCTTGGGGTACTGCGTGGGCCCAGGCTGCTGTCCTTGAAGCCACGGACGGAGTTGAAGCCACCCGCGAAGTAGTTCTCGTAGAACGGCAGGCCCGAGGTGCTGCCATAACCGTCACCATAACCCAGCTCGGTATGCAGGCGCAGGGTGTAGTCGTTGGTGATCGGCTTGAACAGCTGGCCGCGGTAGTCGAGCTTGAAGAACGACAGATCGCTGCCCGGGATGGTGGATTCCAGGGTCAGGCTCTGCGAGTGACCGCGGGTTGCCAGCACGCCCTTGTTCAGGGTCGATTCCGACCAGCCGATCGAGGCCTTGAAGTTCAGGAAGTTGTCGCCTTCCTCTTCGAGGAAATCGAAGATCTCGTCAACGGTGTACTTGCCGGTCTTGATCTTGTCCTGCTGCACGCTCAGGCCGTAGGTAAGGCGCGAGGTCTCGCTGATCGGGTAGCCCAGGCTGACGCCCGCACCGTAGCTGTCCACCGCGTAGCTGGCCACATCGACGTCGAGGTCGTCGTAGTCGGTGCTGCGGTAGAAGGCGTTGTAGCCCAGGCTCACGCCATCGGCAGTGAAGTAGGGGTCAACGAAGCCGAAGTTGTAGCGGGTCTGGTATTCCGAACGGGTCAGGCCGATGGAAACCTTGTTACCAGTACCGAGGAAGTTGCTCTGGCTGATCGAACCACCGAGGATCAGGCCGGCGCTCTGGGCGAAACCGACGCTGGCGGTGATCGAGCCGGAGGCCTGCTCCTCGACGCTGTAGTTGACGTCGACCTGGTCGTCGGTGCCCGGCACCGGCGGGGTCTCGACGTTCACTTCCTTGAAGAAGCCCAGGCGTTCCAGACGGGTCTTGGACTGGTCGATCAGGTAGGTCGAGGCCCAGCCGCCTTCCATCTGGCGCATTTCGCGACGCAGCACTTCGTCTTCGGTCTTGGTGTTGCCGCGGTAGTTGATGCGGTTGACGTAGGCACGCTTGCCCGGATCGACCACGAACATGATGTCGACGGTGTGGTCTTCATCGTTCGGCTGCGGCACGCCGTTGACGTTGGCGAAAGTGTAGCCTTCGTTACCCAGGCGGCGGGTGATCAGCTCGGAGGTGCTGGTCATCACCTTGCGCGAGAACACCTGGCCAGGCTGCACCAGCAGCAGCGACTTGACCTGGTCTTCCGGCACCTTCAGGTCACCGGACAGCTTCACGTCACGGACGGTGTACTTCTCGCCTTCGTTGATGTTGACGGTGATGTAGACGTGTTTCTTGTCCGGCGTGATGGACACCTGGGTGGAGGCGATGTCCATGTTGATGTAGCCGCGGTCCAGGTAGTAGGAACGCAGGCGCTCCAGGTCACCGGAAAGCTTTTCGCGGGCGTACTTGTCGTCGTTCTTGAAGAACGACAACCAGTTGGTGGTCTTCAGCTCGAACAGCTGCGCCAGGGTCTCGTCGTCGAACACGTTGTTGCCAACGACGTTGATGTGCTGGATGGCGGCGACGGTGCCTTCGTTGATCTTGATCTTCAACGCCACGCGGTTGCGCGGTTGCGGCACCACCTCGGCGTCGACCTCGGCCGAGTAGCGGCCCTGGGCCACGTACTGGCGCTGCAACTCGTTACGCACGCCTTCGAGGGTGGCACGCTGGAAGATCTCGCCTTCGGCCAGGCCGGATTGCTTCAGGCCCTTCATCAGGTCTTCGGTGCTGATCGCCTTGTTGCCTTCGATCTCGATGCTCGACACCGACGGGCGCTCGACCACGTTGATGATCAGGACATTGCCATCGCGGTTCAGCTGAATGTCCTGGAAGAAACCGGTCTTGAACAGGGAACGGGTCGACTCCACCAGGCGGCGGTCGTCGGCCTGGTCGCCGACGTTCAGCGGCAAGGCACCGAAGACACTGCCGGCGGAAACCCGCTGCAGGCCGTTGACGCGGATATCGGAGATGGTGAAGGACTCGGCGTGAACTTCAGCGATCATCAGTGCGGACATGACCGCAGTTAGCAGCAGACGTTTCATGAAGTCCTTTTATTCCAACTGGCAATAAACAGCCCGCCGCGACAAAACGGCAGGTTTCGCAATTGAGCGAAGCTTTATAGTCGACCCAGATCGTTGATCAGGGCGAGCAACATCACCCCTATGACCAAACTGATACCGATCTGGACCCCCCAACCTTGCACCCGATCCGACAGCGGACGACCGCGCGCCCACTCGACCAGGTAAAACAGCAAATGCCCCCCATCCAGAACCGGGATGGGCAGCAGGTTAAGAACCCCCAGGCTTATGCTCAGATAGGCCAGGAAATTCAGGAAATCCCCCACGCCGGACTGGGCTGAAGCGCCCGCCACTTTAGCAATGGTTATCGGTCCACTCAAGTTTTTTACCGAGAGCTCTCCGAACAGCATTTTCTTCAGCGATTCAAGGGTCAGGACACTCATGTTCCAGGTGCGTGACAAGCCCTCGCCCACCGCATCCAGCGGGCCGTAGCTGACTTCGCGGAGCATGTTGGCGGGCCATTCGCCACCTTTTACCCCGGCGCCAAGATAGCCGCCGGCCGCCTTGCCCTCGCCCTTGCGAGCCAGGGTGACCGGGACCTCCAGCGCAGCACCATCGCGTTCGACACGCACCATGACCTTGGCCTGTGGACGAGCCCGCACGGCATCGACCACCTGCTGCCATTCGCTCACTGCCACGCCATCGAGGGCCAGCAGCTTGTCACCGGTTTTCAGGCCCGCAGCGGCAGCCGGCCCCTTCGGATCGATCTCGGCCAACACCGGCACGATTGCCGGGCGCCAAGGGTGCAGCCCCAGGGACTGGATCGGGTCCGGTTCGTCGGCGCCCTTGAGCCAGCTGTCCAGCTTCACCTGCAATTGGCGCTCGGCGCTGGCACCCTCTTCGCGCACGCCAACTTGCAGGGTGCCGCTCTCACCCAGGCGGCGAACCAGCTGAAGGTTGACCGCAGACCAACCATTGGTCGGCTTGCCGTCGATGGAGACGATTTCCTGACCTGCGGTCAGGCCTGCCGATGCTGCCAGGCTGCCAGCATCGACCGCACCGATCACCGGGCGGATCTGCTGGGTGCCCAGCATCGCCAGCACCCAGAAGAACAGGATGGCCAGCAGGAAATTGGCAACCGGGCCCGCCGCGACGATCGCGATGCGCTGGCGCACGGACTTGCGGTTGAACGATTGCTCGACGAGTGCAGGCGGCACATCGCCTTCACGCTCGTCGAGCATCTTGACGTAGCCACCCAACGGGATCGCCGCGATCACGAACTCGGTGCCGTGGCGGTCATGCCAGCGCAACAGTGGCGTGCCAAAGCCCACCGAGAAGCGCAGCACCTTGACACCGCAGCGGCGCGCCACCCAGAAGTGGCCGAATTCATGGAAAGTGACCAGTACACCCAAGGCTACGAGGGTGCCGATAATCATGTAGAGCGCTGTCATATCCATCTCCGAATGATGTTCAGCGGGCTGGCATCATGCCCAGCCCCCCTCGCGAACCGTGGTGGGCCAGCATCAACGACCGTGACGCCTCAGCCACTCACGGGAAAGCTCCCGGGCACGCTGGTCGGCGGCGAACACCGCGTCCAGCGATGGCAGCGGTACGACGGGCTCCTGATCGAGCACCTGTTCGATCATACCCGCGATCTCCGGGAAGCGGATACGCCGCTGGAGAAATGCCTCGACCGCGACCTCGTTGGCCGCATTGAGCACGGCCGGTGCGCTGTTGCCGGCCTCGGCAGCCTGCCGCGCCAGGCGCAGGCAAGGGAAGCGCTGTTCGTCGGGCGCCTGGAAATCCAGACGGGCGATGGCGAACAGGTCCAGCGGAGCCACCCCGGAATCGATCCGCTCGGGCCAGGCCAGGGCGCTGGCAATGGGCGTGCGCATGTCCGGGTTACCCAGCTGCGCCAGCACCGAACCGTCCACGTAGTCCACCAGGGAGTGGATCACGCTCTGCGGGTGCACCACCACTTCGACCTTGGCCGGTGCGGCATCGAACAGCCAGCAGGCCTCGATCAGTTCCAGGCCCTTGTTCATCATGCTGGCCGAATCCACGGAAATCTTGCGCCCCATGGACCAGTTGGGGTGCGCGCAGGCCTGTTCCGGGGTAACGTCCAGCAGCGCCTCGACGGGGGTCTCGCGGAACGGGCCGCCAGAGGCGGTGAGCAGGATCCGGCGTACGCCGACGGCACTCAGGCCGCGCGCATAGTCGCCGGGCATGCACTGGAAGATCGCATTGTGCTCGCTGTCGATCGGCAGCAGCACGGCACCACTGCGCCGCACCGCTTCCATGAACAGCGCGCCGGACATCACCAGCGCCTCCTTGTTGGCCAGCAACACCTTCTTGCCCGCCTCGACCGCCGCCAGGGTCGGGCGCAGGCCGGCGGCGCCGACGATTGCCGCCATCACCGCGTCCACTTCCGACGCAGAAGCCACCTGGCACAACCCGGCCTCGCCTTCCAGCACCTCGGTGGCGCAACCCGCCGCAGCCAGGCTCTGGCGCAGTCGGGTGGCCGCCTCGGCGCTCGGTACCACGGCGAACGCCGGGCGATGGCGCACGCACAGGGCCTGCAACTCGTCGATACGCGAATAGCCACTCAGGGCGAACACCTGATAGCGGTCAGGATGGCGGGCGATGACGTCCAGCGTGCTCAGGCCAATGGAACCGGTGGCCCCGAGCACGGTAATACGCTGCGCACGACTCACATCACACCCCATTCGGCAGCCCACAGCAGCACGGCGAAAATCGGGATCGCCGCAGTCAGGCTGTCGATGCGGTCGAGCACCCCACCATGGCCAGGCAACAGGTTGCTGCTGTCCTTGATGCCGGAACGGCGCTTGAACATGCTTTCGGTCAGGTCACCGACCACCGAAGACATGACCACCAGCGCGGCACTCAGCAGGCCCAGGAGGATCTGGCCGAAGCCCCAGTCGCGACTGATGCCGACCACCAGGGTAATCACCAGGCTGACCGCCAGGCCGCCATACACGCCTTCCCAGCTCTTGCCCGGGCTGACCTGAGGCGCCAGCTTGCGCTTGCCGAAGGCACGGCCAGAGAAGTACGCGCCAATATCGGCAGCCCACACCAGCACCATGACTGACAAGATCAGCCAGTTACCCAACGGCCAGTGCTTGAGCAGCACCAGCCCCTGCCAGGCCGGCAGCAAGACCAGCAGGCCGATCAGCAACCGGCAGGCGGCACTGGCCCACAGCTCGCTGCTGCGCGGATAGGTAAGCACCAGCCAGGTGGCCAACCCCCACCAGATCACCGCAGCACCCAGCACCCAGGGCGCCAGCTCCGGAAGGATGTACAGCAGCATCAGCGCTCCGGCGACGACCACGGCATAGGCGATGCGCAGCGGCTGGGCCATGAGCCCGGCCAGACGCGCCCACTCCCAGGCGCCGAGGGTCACCACGAAGCCGATGAACAGGGCGAAATCCCCACCGTTTAGCAGGAAGAAGCCACCCAGCGCGATCGGCAGCAGGATCAGCGCGGTAATGATGCGTTGTTTAAGCATTAAGCACGAGCTCCAGCCTCGACCTGCTCGCTGGTCTTACCGAAGCGGCGCTGGCGCGAAGCGAAATCGGCCAGGGCGTTGCGCATGGCCTCGTGTTTGAAGTCCGGCCAGTACAGGTCGGAGAAATACAGCTCGGCGTAGGCCAGCTGCCACAACAGGAAGTTGCTGATGCGGTGCTCGCCACCGGTGCGGATACACAGGTCCGGCAGCGGCAGCTCGCCGGTTGCCAGGCAGGTCTGCAGCAGGCCCGGAGTGATATCTTCCGGGCGCAGGTGCCCGGCTTGCACTTCCCGCGCCAGCCGCTGGGCGGCTTGGGCGATGTCCCACTGGCCACCGTAGTTGGCCGCGATCTGCAGGATGAAACGGTTGTTGCCGGCGGTCAGCGCCTCGGCTTCGCGCATGGCGGCCTGCAGCTCGGGATGGAAACGCGAACGGTCACCGATGATACGCAGGCTGATGTTGTTCTCGTTGAGGCGCTTGGCCTCGCGCCGCAGGGCCGAGAAGAACAGCTCCATCAGCGCACCGACCTCTTCGGCGGGACGCTGCCAGTTCTCGCTGGAGAAAGCGAACAGGGTCAGTACCTCGACCCCGGACTCGGCACAGACTTCGATGACCGCGCGAACGGCGTCGACACCCGCCTTGTGCCCGGCAACGCCGGGCAACAGGCGTTTTTTCGCCCAGCGGTTGTTGCCATCCATGATGATCGCGACATGACGCGGCACCGAGGACGGCGCCGCTGGCTTGGTCTTTTCCATTAAAAAACCCCGGCCTTAGACGGCCATCAGGTCCTTTTCCTTGGCTTTGAAGGCGGCATCGACCTCGGCAACATACTTGTCCGTCAGCTTCTGGATTTCGTCAGCGGCGCGACGCTCTTCGTCTTCGCTGATTTCCTTGTCCTTGGTCAGCTTCTTCAAGTCGGCCAGGGCGTCACGGCGCACGTTGCGCACGGCCACCTTGGCATCCTCGGCAACGCCGCTGGCCTGTTTGGTGTAGCCCTTGCGGGTTTCCTCGGTCAGGGCCGGCATCGGCACACGGATGGTGGTACCGGCGCTGGACGGGTTCAGGCCCAGGTCGGAGGTGAGAATGGCCTTCTCGATGGCGGCGCTGAGGTTCTTGTCGTGAGCGACGATCTTCAGGGTGCGGGCATCTTCGACGGTGATCGCGGCCACCTGGTTAAGCGGCATCTCGCTGCCCCAGGCCGTGACCTTGACGCTGTCCAGGATGCTCGGGTGGGCGCGACCGGTGCGGATTGCCGCCAGGTTGCGAGCCAGGGCCTCGAGGGACTTGGTCATGCGCTCCTGCGCGTCTTTCTTGATGTCGTTGATCATGCTTGGCCTTCCTCGATCAGAGTGCCTTCAGCGCCACCCACCACGATGTTCAGCAGGGCGCCAGGCTTGTTCATGTTGAATACCCGCAATGGCATCTTGTGGTCACGGCACAGGCAGATTGCGGTCAGGTCCATCACGCCCAGCTTGCGATCCAGGACCTCGTCGTAGGTCAGGTGATCGAACTTCTCGGCATGTGGGTCCTTGAATGGATCGGCAGTGTACACACCATCGACCTTGGTCGCTTTCAGCACCACGTCGGCATCGATTTCGATGGCGCGCAGGCAGGCCGCGGAGTCGGTGGTGAAGAACGGGTTGCCGGTACCGGCGGAGAAAATTACCACATCCCCGGAGTTGAGGTGACGAATAGCTTTGCGACGATCGTAATGATCGGTGACACCGACCATGGAAATGGCCGACATGACCAGGGCCGGGATGTTCGAGCGCTCGAGCGCGTCGCGCATGGCCAGGGCGTTCATCACGGTGGCCAGCATGCCCATGTGGTCACCAGTGACACGGTCCATGCCGGCTGCGCTGAGCGCGGCGCCGCGGAACAGGTTACCACCGCCGATCACCAGGCCGACCTGGACACCGATCCCTACCAGCTGGCCAACTTCGAGGGCCATGCGATCCAGCACTTTCGGGTCGATCCCGAAGTCTTCCGAGCCCATCAGGGCCTCGCCGCTAAGTTTGAGCAAAATGCGTTTATAGCGAGGTTGGCGACCACTCACCTGCTGAGCCATTGCGAGTCTCTCCTGCGGCGTACTTTTAGAAAATTCGTGCGGGCTGTTTGCAGCCAGCTAACTGTAGCGTGGCACCGCTTCGGTGCCAGCGGCGATGGGCCTTATAAACCCTTCGCCGTTTTGACAAAGAGGCTGCGCGCGTGAGCGGGCAGCCTCTTTGGGGCGACAGACGGGGCTGTCTTACTGCTTGGCAGCAGCGACCTGAGCGGCAACTTCAGCAGCGAAGTCGTCGACTGGCTTCTCGATGCCTTCGCCTACCTTGAAGTAGGTGAAGGAAACGATTTCAGCACCGGCTTTCTTGGCCAGCTCGCCAACCTTGACTTCCGGGTTCATGACGAAGGCTTGCTCGACCAGCGAGGCTTCGGCCAGGAACTTCGAGATACGACCTTTGATCATGTTCTCGACGATGTTTTCCGGCTTGCCGGCGATCTTGTCAGCGTTCAGCTGCAGGAAGACGCCCTTCTCGCGCTCGATGGCTTCGGCCGATACTTCCGACGGCAGCAGGAACTCTGGGTTCGAAGCTGCAACGTGCATGGCGATGTTCTTGGCCAGATCGACGTCGCCACCTTTCAGGACAACGGCAGCGCCGATCTTGTTGCCGTGCAGGTAGGCACCGACAACGTCACCTTCAACGCGCACCAGGCGACGGATGTTGACGTTCTCGCCGCACTTGGCAACCAGGGCTTCACGAGCAGCTTCGCGCGAGGCGATCAGCGGAGCGGCGTCGGTCAGCTTCTGGGCGAAAGCTTCTTCGATGCTTTCGGCAACGAAGCTCTTGAAGTCATCTTGCAGGGCCAGGAAGTCGGTCTGCGAGTTCACTTCCAGCAGGACGGCGGATTTACCGTCGGTCTTGACCGCGATAGCGCCTTCAGCAGCGACGTTGCCAGCCTTTTTGGCGGCCTTGATGGCGCCCGAGGCACGCATGTCGTCAATGGCTTTTTCGATGTCGCCGTCGGCCTTTTCCAGAGCCTTCTTGCAATCCATCATGCCTTCGCCGGTACGCTCGCGCAGTTCTTTGACCAGCGCTGCAGTAATTGCTGCCATTTCAAAATCCTCTTGGAAAGTTTTTCAACCATTCCACCCGTTCGTCACGGGCGTTCAATTCTGCGAATCCGCTGTGTTTATCTCAGCTAGCCCATGATGCGGGGGCGATGCTGACAGCAGGATTTCAAGGTGGCAAAAAGGGGGCAGAGCCCCCTTTTTGCGTGCCAAGTCGACGCTAGCGTCTAATTACTCGGCAGCAGGTGCAGCCGCTTCTTCAGCGTAAACTTCGGTGCCGCCGGCAACGTTGTTGCGGCCGCGGATGACTGCGTCAGCCATCGAAGTCATGTACAGCTCGATAGCGCGGATGGCGTCATCGTTACCTGGGATGATGTAGTCAACACCTTCCGGGCTGCTGTTGGTATCGACAACGCCGATAACCGGGATGCCCAGCTTGTTGGCTTCGGTGATCGCGATGCGCTCGTGATCAACGTCGATAACGAACAGAGCGTCTGGCAGACCACCCATGTCCTTGATGCCGCCCAGGCTGCGATCCAGTTTTTCCAGGTCGCGGGAGCGCATCAGAGCTTCTTTCTTGGTCAGCTTGGCGAAAGTGCCGTCTTCGGCCTGGGTTTCCAGGTCGCGCAGACGCTTGATCGAAGCGCGGATGGTCTTGTAGTTGGTCAGCATGCCGCCCAACCAACGGTGGTCAACGTACGGCGAACCGCAACGAGCAGCTTGCTCGGCGACGATCTTGCCGGCGGAACGCTTGGTGCCGACGAACAGGATCTTGTTCTTGCCCTGGGCCAGGCGTTCTACGAACGACAGAGCGTCGTTGAACATTGGCAGGGTTTTTTCCAGGTTGACGATATGGATCTTGTTACGCGCGCCGAAAATGTACTTGCCCATTTTCGGGTTCCAGTAACGGGTCTGGTGGCCGAAGTGCACACCGGCCTTCAGCATATCGCGCATGTTGACTTGGGACATGATAGTTCCTTGATAAGTCGGGTTGGGCCTCCACGTATCCCAATGACCAACCCGCGAATTCTGCAACTCGGGGCACCCAGGTCATCGTGTCGACACGTGTGTGGGTTAATGCTGACGGGGTCATCCCCGAAAGCGGCGCATTTTATACCACAGACCGCGGCCGAACGGAACCCGGATACCATTGCGTCCGTCAGCGGCTTTTGCAGCACCCCGCCAAACAGGCGAGAATGCTTTCCATAGATGACAGCTTCAACAAGGGTAACCGATTCGTGTGGGCGCGGGCTTGCCGGCGATGGACTGCGCAGCAGCCCCAATTCTCCATCCGCATGCCGACCGATCGGCGCCCTGCTCTGCTAGAATCCGGCCTTTCCCGTTTGTTCGCGCCGTGCACGGCGCCGTAGAGAGCCTGTAATGACCGTCACCATCAAGACTGCAGAAGACATCGAGAAGATGCGCATCGCCGGCCGCCTGGCCGCCGAGGTGCTGGAAATGATCGAGGAACACGTCAAGCCCGGTGTCACCACCGAAGAGCTGGACCGCCTGTGCCACGACTATATCGTCAACGTCCAGCAGGCCATCCCGGCACCGCTCAACTACAAGGGCTACCCGAAGTCGATCTGCACCTCGATCAACCATGTGGTCTGCCACGGCATCCCCAACGACAAGCCGCTCAAGGATGGTGACACGCTGAACATCGACGTCACCGTGATCAAGGACGGCTACCACGGCGACACCAGCCGCATGTTCCATGTCGGCACCGTGCCGGTATGGGCCGAGCGCCTGTCCAAGGTCACCCAGGAATGCATGTACAAGGCCATCGAACTGGTCAAGCCAGGCTGCCGCCTGGGCGACATCGGCGAAGTGATCCAGAAGCACGCTGAAAAGAACGGCTTCTCGGTGGTGCGCGAGTTCTGCGGCCATGGCATCGGCAAGGTGTTCCACGAAGAGCCGCAGATTCTGCACTACGGCCGCGCCGGCACCGGCATGGAGCTGAAGGAAGGCATGACCTTCACCATCGAGCCGATGATCAACCAGGGCAAGGCCGACACCAAGGTGCTGGGCGACGGCTGGACCGCCATCACCAAGGACCGCAAGCTCTCGGCCCAGTGGGAGCACACCCTGGTGGTGACTGCGACCGGCTACGAGATCTTCACCCTGCGCAAGGACGACACCATCCCGCGCACCTCGGCCTGACCGCACTCCCACAGGCCACCCCCACGACAGGAACGTGACGCGATGCCCCAGGTGGACCCCGAGCTGTTCGACCGCGGCCAGTTCCAGGCGGAACTGGCCCTCAAGGCGAGCCCCATCGCCGCCTTCAAGAAAGCCATCCGCCAGGCCGGCGAGGTGCTCGACAAGCGTTTCCGCAGTGGCAACGAAATTCGCCCGCTGATCGAGGCCCGCGCCTGGCTGGTCGACAACATCCTGCAACAGGCCTGGAACCAGTTCGACTGGGGCGATCAGAGCGGCATCGCCCTGGTCGCGGTGGGCGGTTACGGACGCGGTGAGCTGCATCCGCATTCGGACATCGACCTGCTGATCCTGCTGGGTGCCGCCGAACACGAGCAGTACCGCGATGCCATCGAACGGTTTCTCACCCTGCTGTGGGACATCGGCCTGGAAGTTGGCCAGAGCGTGCGCACCGTCGACGAATGCGCAGAGCAGGCCCGAGCCGACCTGACGGTTATCACCAACCTGATGGAAAGCCGCACCATTGCCGGTCCCGAAGCGCTGCGCCAGCGCATGCTGGAAGTGACCAGCACTGCGCACATGTGGCCGAGCAAGGACTTCTTCCTGGCCAAGCGGGCTGAACTCAAGGCCCGCCACCACAAGTACAACGACACCGAGTACAACCTCGAACCCAATGTGAAAGGTTCACCCGGTGGCCTGCGCGACATCCAGACAGTGCTGTGGGTGGCCCGCCGCCAGTACGGCACCCTCAACCTGCACGCACTGGCCGGCGAAGGTTTCCTGCTGGAAAGCGAGAACGAGCTGCTGGCCTCGTCCCAGGACTTCCTGTGGAGGGTGCGCTACGCTCTGCACATGCTGGCCGGGCGCGCCGAGGACCGCCTGCTGTTCGACCACCAGCGCAGCATCGCCGCGCTGCTGGGCTACAGCGACGACAACCCCAAGCGGGCGATCGAGCAGTTCATGCAGCAGTACTACCGGGTGGTGATGAGCATCAGCCAGTTGTGCGACCTGATCATCCAGCACTTCGAGGAAGTCATCCTCGCCGATGACGACAGCGGCACCACCCAGCCCCTGAATGCGCGCTTCCGCCTGCATGACGGCTATATAGAAGCGGCCAGGCCGAACGTGTTCAGGCGCACGCCGTTCGCCATGCTGGAAATCTTCGTGCTGATGGCCCAGCACCCCGAGATCAAGGGCGTACGTGCCGATACGGTGCGGCTGCTGCGTGAGCACCGGCACCTGATCGACGACACCTTCCGCACCGATATCCGCAACACCAGCCTGTTCATCGAGCTGTTCAAGTGCGAAATCGGCATCCACCGCAACCTGCGGCGGATGAACCGCTACGGTATCCTCGGCCGCTATTTGCCCGAGTTCGGCCTGATTGTCGGGCAAATGCAGCACGACCTGTTCCACATCTACACGGTCGATGCGCACACCCTCAACCTCATCAAGCACCTGCGCAAGCTGCAATACACGCCGGTGTCCGAGAAATTCCCGCTGGCCAGCAAGCTCATGGGGCGCCTGCCCAAGCCCGAGCTGATCTACCTGGCCGGCCTGTACCACGACATCGGCAAGGGCCGCCAGGGCGACCATTCGGAGCTGGGCGCGGTGGACGCGCAGAAGTTCTGCGAACGCCACCAGTTGCCGGCCTGGGACAGCCGGTTGATCGTCTGGCTGGTGCAGAACCACCTGGTAATGTCGACCACCGCCCAGCGCAAGGACTTGTCCGACCCTCAGGTGATCAACGATTTTGCCCTGCACGTGGGCGACGAGACACGCCTGGACTACCTGTACGTGCTGACCGTGGCCGATATCAACGCCACCAACCCCAGCCTGTGGAATTCGTGGCGGGCCAGCCTGCTGCGCCAGCTGTACACCGAGACCAAGCGCGCCCTGCGCCGTGGCCTGGAAAACCCGCTGGACCGCGAAGAGCAGATTCGCCAGACCCAATCGGCGGCGCTGGATATCCTGGTGCGCGAAGGCACCGACCCGGACGACGTCGAGCAACTGTGGTCGCAGCTGGGCGATGACTACTTCCTCAAGCACACCGCCGCCGACGTGGCATGGCACAGTGACGCGATTCTCCAGCAGCCGGCCGATGGCGGGCCGCTGGTGCTGATCAAGGAAACCACCCAGCGCGAATTCGAGGGTGGCACGCAGATCTTCATCTATGCCCCCGACCAGCACGACTTCTTCGCCGTGACGGTGGCGGCCATGTCGCAGCTGAACCTGAACATTCATGACGCGCGGATCATCACTTCGAGCAGCCAGTTCACTCTCGATACCTATATCGTGCTGGACAACGACGGCGGCTCGATCGGCGACAACCCGCAGCGGGTCAAGCAGATTCGCGATGGCCTGACCGAAGCGCTGCGCAACCCCGAGGACTACCCGACCATCATCCAGCGCCGGGTACCGCGCCAGCTCAAGCACTTCGACTTCCCGCCACAGGTGACCATTCTCAACGATGCCCAGCGACCGGTGACCATCCTCGAAATCACCGCACCCGACCGCCCAGGCCTGCTGGCCCGGCTGGGGCGGATCTTCCTGGAGTTCGACCTGTCGCTGCAGAACGCCAAGATCGCCACCCTTGGCGAGCGGGTGGAAGACGTGTTCTTCATCACCGATGCCGACAACCAGCCGCTGTCCGACCCACAGCTGTGCAGCCGGCTGCAGGAGGCCATCGTCCAGCAGCTGCAGGCCGGCCAGGCCAGCGATGCCAGCCCTACCCGCGTAACCTTTTAACGACTAGACGATTGACGAGACCTTGCGCCGATGAACCATGCCTTGACCCAGCTTCAGCCCTACCCGTTCGAGAAACTTCGCGCCCTGCTGGGTAGCGTTGCACCTGCGGCGGACAAGCGCGCCATCGCCCTGTCGATCGGTGAGCCGAAGCACGAATCGCCGGCGTTCGTTGCCCAGGCCATGGCCGACAACCTCGACAAGCTGGCAGTGTACCCAAGCACCATCGGCCTGCCGGCCCTGCGCCAGGCCATCGGCCAGTGGTGCGAGCGGCGCTTCGGCGTACCGGCCGGCTGGCTGGACGCTGACCGCCACATCCTGCCGGTCAACGGCACCCGCGAAGCGTTGTTCGCCTTCACCCAGGCCGTGGTCAACCGCGCCGATGACGGGCTGGTGGTCAGCCCCAACCCGTTCTACCAGATCTACGAAGGCGCAGCGCTGCTGGCCGGTGCCACCCCGCACTACCTGCCCTGCCTGGAAAGCAACGGTTTCAACCCCGACTTCGATGCCGTGCCGGCTGAAGTGTGGAAGCGTTGCCAGATCCTGTTCCTGTGCTCGCCGGGCAACCCCACCGGCGCACTGGTGCCGATGGCCACCCTGAAGAAGCTGATTGCCCTGGCCGACGAGCACGACTTCGTGATTGCCGCCGACGAGTGCTACAGCGAGCTGTACTTCGACGAGGATGCCCCACCACCAGGCCTGCTGACTGCCTGTGCGGAACTGGGCCGCAGCGACTTCAAGCGCTGCGTGGTATTCCACAGCCTGTCCAAGCGCTCCAACCTGCCGGGCCTGCGCTCCGGCTTCGTCGCCGGTGACGCCGAGATCATCAAGCCGTTCCTGCTGTACCGTACCTACCACGGCTGCGCCATGCCGGTACAAACCCAGCTGGCCAGCATTGCTGCCTGGCAGGACGAGGCGCATGTGCGCGAGAATCGCGACCAGTACCGCGCCAAGTACGATGCCGTGCTGGATATCCTGCAGCCGGTGCTGGATGTGCAGCGCCCGGATGGCAGCTTTTACTTGTGGGCCAAGGTACCCGGCGGCGATGCCGAATTCACCCGCGACCTGTTCGAGGCCCAGCATGTGACGGTGGTGCCGGGGTCGTACCTGTCGCGTGAAGTGGATGGCGTGAACCCGGGTGCCGGGCGTGTGCGCATGGCACTGGTTGCACCGCTGGCCGAGTGCATCGAGGCGGCGGAGCGAATTCGCGCGTTTCTGCAGAACCGCTGATTTCGCAAGACCTGTGGGAGCGGGTTTACCCGCGAAGAATGCAACGCGGTGCATGGCACCGGCTTTGCCGGTGTTCGCGGGTGAACCCGCTCCCACAGGAGCCCTAAGAGGGAAGCCCCACGATCTACCTGACTGCCCCCAGGTTTGCCTCACTCATATCCAGCTCCCCCAGCACCTGCCGCACCACCTCATCCCCCACCAGATGCTGGCGATGCAGGTTGTACAGTTCCAACCGCTGCGCCCGCAGCGCCCGCAAGCGCAAACGCCGCTCCAGCAGGTCCATCTGCTCGGCCAGGGCCTTGGCCTCGGCGCTGTCGTTATAGCTGTCCAGCTCATCACGGTATTCCGCCATCAAGCGCGCCTTCAACTCGGTCGCCAGAGTCGCCTGCGCGGCATCCTGCGGCGCATTGCTGTCGATCACTTCCTCGGCCTCCAGCGCATGGATCGCCGCCTCGGCCGTGCGTCGCCACGCTTCCTGCACCTCCTGATGCAGCCGCTCGTCCGGGCTTTTGGTAATACCGCGCAGTAAAATCGGCAACGCGATACAGGCACTGATCAATGACAGCAGGATCACCCCCGCCGCAATGAAAATCAGCAGGTCACGCTCCGGGAAGGCTTTGCCCGCCCCTATCAGCAGCGGGATCGACATCACGCCGGCCAGGGTGACCGCACCGCGCACACCACCCAGGGTCAGCAACCAGCAGGAACGCGCCGTGGGCATCAGCACCAGCGCGGGCTTGCCGCGCCAGCGGCGTACCACACCGATCGAGCGCCAGATGCTCTGCACCCAGATGAACCGCAACAAGATCAGCGCGGCAAAGATCGCCACCACGTCCAGACAGCGGTAGGCCAGGGTCGGCCATACAGTCGCTTCGTGGCTGACCACCGCCTTGATGATGTCTGGCAGCTGCAGGCCCAACAGCAGGAAAATCAGGCCATTGAAAGCGAACTCCAACAGCGACCACACGCTGCGGTTGAGCAGGCGCGTGCTGGTCTGCCTTGGCAGCAGGTCGAGCCAGCTCTGCATCATGCCGGCCGCCACCGCCGAAAGGATGCCCGACACGCCCAGGCGCTCGGCCAGCACGTAGGCGGCGAAAGGCAGCAGCAACATGAACACCACGTGGGTGGCCGGGTCGTCCCAGCCGCGGGCGATCATCCATGCCCGCAGGCGGCCGATCAGCCAGCTCAGGGCCACGCCCACCGCCAGGCCGCCCAGGGCGACCAGAACGAAGCTGAAGCTTGCATCCGTCAGCGAGAACACCCCGGTGATCGCCGCCGCCAGGGCAAACTTGAAGGTCACCAGGCCCGAGGCATCGTTCATCAGGGCCTCGCCCTGGAGCATGTGCATCAGCGGGGTGGGCAGCCGGTCCTGGGTAATGGCCGAAACCGCCACGGCGTCGGTCGGCGACAGCACTGCGGCCAGGGCGAAGGCCACGGGCAGCGGGATGCTTGGCAGCAACCAGTGAATGAAGTAACCGGCACCGACCACGGTAAACAGCACAAGGCCCACGGCCAGCGCCACCACCGGCCCACGAATGCGCCACAACTCGCGCTTGGGAATGCGCCAGCCGTCGGCGAACAACAGCGGCGGCAGGAACAGGAACAGGAACAGCTCGGGGTCCAGTGCCACATGCAGGCCCAGTGTCGGCCAGGCGAGCAAGGCACCGGCGGCGATCTGCACCAGCGGCAAGGGCAGCGGAATCATGCGGCCGACCAGCTTCGACACGCTGACCAGCGTCAGCAGGATGAGAACGGTATAGGCGGACTGCATCCGGGAAAGCTTCCTTTGTGAACCAGAGACGACAACAGGGCGAAACATCGCCATTGAAACAATATGTTAGCGGCGATGGGCGATTCGGGGCCGCTGCACGATAGTCGCAGGTGGCAGATGAATATGTAACATGATGATACCCAGCAATCGTGACTGAGGTTGGCGAGCATCGTGCGCTAGTCAGCGCTTGAACTGCTGAAAACCCGTCGTATAATCATGCTTAACGAATAACGTTAAGCATTCAGCCTCATGATTCGAAGCTTTAGCTGTGCCGACACGGAAGCACTTTTTATTCATGGAAAGACACGGCGTTGGTCAGATATCAAGTCAGTTGCGGAACGCAAACTGGCCATGCTCGATGCCGCAACAGAGCTGCGAGACCTTCGGTCGCCACCTGGCAACCGTCTCGAGGCATTGAGCGGCAACCGTGCCGGCCAGCACAGTATCCGTGTCAATGACCAATGGCGCCTGTGCTTTACCTGGACCGACAACGGGCCGATTAACGTTGAAATTGTCGATTACCACTGAGGTGCATCATGCTCAAGAACGGTATGCGTCCGATTCATCCCGGAGAAGTCCTGCGTGAGGACTTTCAGAAAGAAATGGGTTTCAGCGCCGCGGCACTGGCCCGGGCGCTAGGCGTTGCCACGCCAACCGTCAACAACATCCTGCGTGAACGGGGCGGTGTTTCCGCCGACATGGCGCTGCGCCTGTCCATCTGCCTGGACACCACCCCCGAGTTCTGGCTCAACCTGCAGACCGCCTTCGATCTGCGCACCGCCGAACAGCAACACGGTGATGAGATCATCGGTTCGGTACAGCGCCTGGTCGCTTGAGACATACCTTGATCAATAAACGTGGGCACCACGGGCGTGGCGCCGCGAGGATCGTTCCCGCATAATCCCGCGACTGAAATTGGAAAACGGAGAGATTGGGGCAGCCTGTGACCCCAATGCACACAATGACCTACACGCTCTACGGCATCAAAGCCTGTGACACCATGAAAAAGGCGCGTACCTGGCTCGAAGACCAGGCCATCGCCTACGAATTCCACGACTACAAGGCCCAAGGCATCGATCGTGACAGCCTGAATCGCTGGTGCGACGAACACGGCTGGGAAGTCATCCTCAACCGTGCCGGCACCACCTTCCGCAAGCTGGACGACGCCAGCAAGGCCGACCTCGACCAGGCCAAGGCCGTCGAGCTGATGCTGGCCCAGCCGTCGATGATCAAGCGCCCGGTGCTCGACCTTGGCGCGCGTACCCTGGTCGGCTTCAAGCCCGACCTGTATGCCGCTGCCCTGGCCTGAGCCGCTACCCTATTTCGCACGAGGTAATCACATGTCCAATACCCTGTTCAGCCTGGCCTTCGGTGTCGGCTCCCAGAACCGCCAGGGCGCCTGGCTGGAAGTGTTCTACGCACAACCGCTGCTCAACCCGAGCGCCGAACTGGTCGCTGCAGTAGCCCCGGTTCTCGGTTACCAAGGTGGCAACCAGGCCATCGCCTTCAGCAACGCCCAGGCCGCGCAACTGGCCGAAGCCGTGAAAGGCGTGGATGCCGCCCAGGCCGCCCTGCTGACCCGCCTGGCTGAAAGCCACAAGCCGCTGGTCGCCACCCTGCTGGCCGAAGACGCCGCGCTGACCTCGACCCCAGAGGCCTACCTCAAGCTGCACCTGCTGTCGCACCGCCTGGTCAAGCCGCACGGCGTGAGCCTGGCCGGCATCTTCCCGCTGCTGCCGAACGTGGCCTGGACCAACCAGGGCGCGGTCGACCTGGCCGAACTCGCCGAACTGCAACTGGAAGCGCGCCTGAAGGGCGAGCTGCTGGAAGTGTTCTCGGTGGACAAGTTCCCGAAGATGACCGACTACGTGGTCCCGGCCGGCGTACGTATCGCCGACACCGCCCGCGTGCGCCTGGGCGCCTACATCGGCGAAGGCACCACCATCATGCACGAAGGCTTCGTCAACTTTAACGCCGGCACCGAAGGCCCGGGCATGATCGAAGGCCGCGTTTCCGCGGGCGTATTCGTCGGCAAGGGCTCGGACCTGGGCGGCGGCTGCTCGACCATGGGCACCCTGTCCGGTGGCGGCAACATCGTCATCAAGGTTGGCGAAGGCTGCCTGATCGGCGCCAACGCCGGTATCGGCATTCCGCTGGGCGACCGCAACACCGTCGAAGCCGGCCTGTACATCACCGCCGGTACCAAGGTGAACCTGCTGGACGAGAACAACCAGCTGGTCAAGGTGGTCAAGGCCCGCGACCTGGCCGGCCAGACCGACCTGCTGTTCCGCCGCAACTCGCTGAATGGCGCGGTGGAGTGCAAGACCCACAAGTCGGCCATCGAGCTGAACGAGGCGCTGCACGCGCACAACTGAGAACCCTCGGCGGTTTGAAGTGTTAAGATCGGGTCTGGCGCCAAGGTGCCAGACCCGATTTTCATTCCAGGCCCCGCGACCATGTTCCAGCCCTCCCCCTGGCGTGCCGATTTTCCCGCCATCGCCGCCCTGCAACGGCAGCACCAGACCTACCTGGACAGCGCCGCCACCACCCAGAAGCCGCAAGCCTTGCTCGATGCCCTGAGCCATTACTACGGCCATGGCGCGGCCAACGTGCACCGTGCCCAGCACTTGCCCGGCGCACTGGCGACCCAGGCCTTCGAAACCAGTCGTGACAAGGTTGCCGCCTGGCTCAATGCTGCAGACTCGCGGCAGATCATCTTCACCCACGGTGCTACCTCGGCGCTGAACTTGCTGGCCTACGGCCTGGAACACCGCTTCGAGGCCGGTGACGAAATTGCCGTCAGCGCCCTGGAGCACCATGCCAACCTGCTGCCCTGGCAACAGTTGGCGCGCCGGCGCAACTTGCGCCTGGTGGTGCTGCCGCTGGATGCCCATGGCCGCATCGACCTGGACCAGGCGCTGCAACTGATCGGCCCGCGCACCCGGGTGCTGGCGGTGAGCCAGCTGTCCAACGTGCTGGGCACATGGCAGCCGCTACCGGCGCTGCTGGCTCATGCCCGCGCCCAAGGCGCGTTGACCGTGGTCGACGGTGCCCAGGGCGTGGTGCATGGCCGCCATGATGTGCAGCAGCTTGGCTGCGACTTCTATGTATTCTCCAGCCACAAGCTGTACGGTCCGGAAGGTGTTGGCGTGCTGTACGGCCGCAGCGAGGCGCTGGACCTGCTGCACCACTGGCAGTTCGGTGGCGAAATGGTGCAACTGGCCGAGTACCAAAGCGCCAGCTTTCGCCCGGCACCGCTGGGGTTCGAGGCAGGTACGCCGCCGATCGCCGGAGTGATCGGCCTGGGCGCGACCCTGGACTACCTGGCAAGCCTCGATGCCCAGGCACTCGAAGCCCATGAAACCAGCCTGCACCAGCATCTGCTGCGCGGCCTGGCGGACCGTGATGGGGTGCGTATCCTGGGCAACCCACAGGCGGCCCTTGCCAGTTTCGTCATTGAAGGCGTACACAACGCCGACATCGCTCACCTGCTGACCGAGCAAGGCATTGCCGTGCGTGCCGGCCACCACTGTGCCATGCCGCTGCTGAAGGGTTTGGGCCTGGAGGGCGCGATCCGCGTGTCATTGGGGCTGTATAACGACAGCGATGACTTGCAGCGTTTCTTCGCGGCGCTGGATCAAGGCCTGGAGCTGTTGCGATGACGCTGCCCGATCAGGCGCGCCAGGCGCTGGAAGCTTTCGAGCAGGGCAAGGGTTGGGAACAGCGTGCGCGGCTGCTGATGCAGTGGGGCGACCGGCTGGAGCCGCTGGCTGACAGCGAAAAGACCGAGGCTAACCGCGTGCATGGCTGCGAAAGCCTGGTATGGCTGGTGGCCGAGCAGGTCGAGGGCCTGTGGCGGTTCAAGGCCAGCAGCGATGCACGCCTGTTGCGCGGGCTGCTGGCGTTGTTGCTGGTGCGGGTGCAGGGGTTGGCCAGCGAAGAGCTCGCCGGGCTCGATCTGCGTGAGTGGTTCACTCAGCTGGGCCTGGAGCGTCAGCTTTCGCCGTCGCGCAGCAATGGGCTGCATGCGGTGTTGCAGCGGATGGCGGAGTTGGCTTCCAACCGTTGAATCGGTGCTGGCTTCTTCGCGGGTAAACCCGCTCCCACAAGTATTGCATCTCTCTCAGGAAAGATGAGGCCCCTGTGGGAGCGGGTTTACCCGCGAAGAAGCCCATGCGGTCTATTCAGGCTTGACCCGCTCCGAAGGCCGTCGCGCCCCGGCCACCAGTTTTTCCACCGCCTTGCTCGCCGCCACCATGCCAAAGGTCGCGGTCACCATCATCACCGCGCCAAAGCCACCCGAGCAGTCCAGCCGCACACCCTCGCCCACGAAGCTTTTCTGCAAGCAAACGCTGCCATCGCCCTTGGGGTAGCGCAGCTGTTCGCTGGAGAACACACATGGCACGCCATAGTTGCGGCTGACATTGCGCGAGAAGTTGTAGTCGCGGCGCAGGGTGGAACGCACCCGCGAGGCCAGCGGGTCGTTGAAGGTCTTGTTCAGGTCGGCGATCTGGATTTGGGTCGGGTCGATCTGCCCACCGGCGCCACCGGTAGTGACGATGGCGATCTTGCGCCGCCGGCACCAGGCGATCAGCGCCGCCTTGGCCATGACGCTGTCGATACAGTCGATCACACAGTCGAGGTTCTCGGTGATGTATTCGACCATGGTGTCGCGGGTGACGAAGTCGGCCACTGCATGCACCGTGCACGCCGGGTTGATAGCCCGCAGGCGCTCGGCCATGACCTCGACCTTGGGCCGCCCCACCTGCCCTTCCAGGGCATGGGCCTGGCGGTTGGTGTTGCTGACGCACACATCGTCGAGGTCGAACAGGGTGATCTCGCCCACGCCACTGCGTGCCAGCGCTTCCGCCGCCCACGAGCCTACCCCGCCTATACCGACCACGGCCACATGGGCCTGGCTCAGACGGTGCAGCCCCTGGTCGCCATACAGCCGGGCAACGCCGGCGAAGCGTGGATCTTCTGTGCTCATGTTCATACCCCAAAAAACCGGCGCGCATTATATGCCAGCGGGCCCATGGCCTGCATCGTTAGGAAAGAGACTACCAACCCTGCTTTAATGTCCTATCACTTCGACACATATGGACGACAATGTCTTCACGTAAATTCGGCCTGAACCTGGTCGTGGTCCTGGCCATCGCCGCGTTGTTCACCGGGTTCTGGGCACTGATCAACCGCCCGGTCTCCGCCCCCGCCTGGCCAGAGCAGATCTCTGGTTTCTCGTATTCACCGTTCCGTCTGGGCGAAAGCCCGCAGAAGGGCCAGTACCCCAGTGACAACGAGATGCGCCAGGACCTGGAGCAGTTGAGCAAACTGACCGACAGCATCCGGATCTACACCGTGGAGGGCACCCAGGCGGATATCCCGCGCCTGGCCGAGGAGTTCGGCCTGCGGGTGACGCTGGGCATCTGGATCAGCCCGGACCTGGAGCGCAACGAACGCGAAATCGCCACGGCCATCCAGCTGGCCAACAACTCGCGCAGCGTGGTTCGGGTAGTGGTCGGCAACGAAGCGCTGTTCCGTGAAGAAGTCACCCCGGAAAACCTGATCAAGTACCTCGATCGGGTACGCGCAGCCGTCAAGGTGCCGGTGACCACCAGTGAGCAATGGCACATCTGGAAGGAAAACCCGCAGCTGGCCAAGCACGTCGACCTGATTGCCGCGCACATCCTGCCGTACTGGGAGTTCGTGCCGATGAAGGATTCGGTCGAGTTCGTGCTCGACCGCGCCCGCGAGCTGAAGCACCAGTTCCCGCGCAAACCCCTGCTGTTGTCGGAAGTTGGCTGGCCGAGCAACGGCCGCATGCGCGGCGGCGCCGATGCCACCCAGGCCGACCAGGCCATCTACCTGCGCACCCTGGTCAACACCCTCAACCGGCGTGGCTACAACTACTTCGTCATCGAAGCCTATGACCAGCCGTGGAAGGCCAGCGACGAAGGCTCGGTGGGTGCGTACTGGGGCGTGTACAACGCCGAACGCCAGCAAAAATTCAACTTCGACGGCCCGGTGGTGGCGATCCCGCAATGGCGTGCCCTGGCGGTGGCCTCGGTGGTGCTGGCGATGATTGCCCTGATGGTGCTGTTCATCGACGGTTCGGCCCTGCGCCAGCGAGGCCGCACCTTCCTGACCTTCATCACCTTCCTGTGCGGGTCGGTGCTGGTATGGATCGCCTACGACTACAGTCAGCAATACAGCACCTGGTTCAGCCTTACCGTGGGCGTGTTGCTGGCCCTCGGCGCGCTGGGCGTGTTCATCGTTTTGCTCACCGAGGCCCACGAACTGGCCGAGGCGGTGTGGATACACAAGCGCCGGCGCGAGTTCCTGCCGGTGCAGGCCGACAGCGCCTACCGGCCCAAGGTGTCGGTGCATGTGCCGTGCTACAACGAGCCGCCAGAGATGGTCAAACAGACCCTCGATGCCCTGGCCGCGCTGGACTACCCCGACTACGAAGTGCTGGTGATCGACAACAACACCAAGGACCCAGCCGTGTGGGAGCCGCTAAAGGCCCATTGCGAGAAGCTCGGCGAGCGCTTCAGGTTCTTCCATGTCGCGCCCCTGGCCGGCTTCAAGGGCGGCGCGCTGAACTACCTGATCCCGCATACCGCCAAGGACGCAGAAGTGATCGCGGTGATCGACTCGGACTACTGCGTCGACCGCAACTGGCTCAAGCACATGGTGCCGCACTTCGCCGACCCGAAGATTGCCGTGGTGCAGTCGCCGCAGGACTACCGCGACCAGCACGAAAGCGCTTTCAAGAAGCTGTGCTACAGCGAGTACAAGGGTTTTTTCCACATCGGCATGGTCACCCGCAACGACCGTGACGCGATCATCCAGCACGGCACCATGACCATGACCCGGCGCAGCGTGCTGGAAGAGCTGGGCTGGGCCGAGTGGTGCATCTGCGAGGACGCCGAACTGGGCTTGCGAGTGTTCGAGAAGGGCCTGTCGGCAGCGTATGCCCACAACAGCTACGGCAAAGGCCTGATGCCAGACACCTTCATCGACTTCAAGAAGCAACGCTTCCGCTGGGCGTATGGTGCCATCCAGATCATCAAGCACCATGCCAGCGCCCTGTTGCGCGGCAAGGGTAGCGAGCTGACCCGCGGCCAGCGCTACCACTTCCTGGCCGGCTGGCTGCCGTGGATCGCTGATGGCATGAACATCTTCTTCACCATCGGTGCACTGCTGTGGTCGGCGGCAATGATCATCGTGCCGCACCGGGTCGACCCACCATTGATGATCTTTGCCATTCCACCGCTGGCACTGTTCTTCTTCAAGGTCGGCAAGATCATCTTCCTTTACCGCCGCGCCGTAGGGGTGAACCTGAAAGATGCCTTTGCAGCGGCGCTGGCGGGGCTGGCACTGTCGCATACCATCGCCAAGGCGGTGCTGTACGGGTTCTTCACCAGCAGCATGCCGTTCTTCCGCACGCCGAAAAACGCCGACAGCCATGGGTTGCTGGTGGCGATTTCCGAAGCGCGGGAAGAGCTGTTCATCATGTTGCTGTTGTGGGGCGCGGCGCTGGGTATCTACCTGGTGCAGGGCCTGCCGAGTTCGGACATGCGCTTCTGGGTGGCGATGTTGCTGGTGCAGTCGTTGCCTTATGTGGCGGCGTTGGTGATGGCGTTCCTGTCTTCGCTGCCCAAGCCTGGGGAGAAGGCCGCTGAGCCGCAGCAGGCTTGAGAATGCCGGGGGCGCTTTGCGCCCCTTTCGCGACACAAGGCCGCTCCTACAGTGGATCGCATCCTGTCAGATGCGGCGCGATCGCTTGTAGGAGCGGCCTTGTGTCGCGATGGGCCGCAAAGCGGCCCCATTGGCCTGACGGTTTGATATAAGATAACGCCCCTCAGATTTCCCCGCCTTGCCCCGGAGTCCCCCATGACGGCCCCTGCCGAGCTCTCGCCCACCCTACAACTGGCCTGCGACCTGATCCGTCGCCCCTCGGTCACCCCCGTCGACGCTGACTGCCAGGCGCAGATGATGAATCGCCTGGGCGCCGTGGGCTTCCAGCTGGAACCGATGCGTATCGAGGACGTCGACAACTTCTGGGCCACTCACGGCAACCAGGACGGCCCGGTGCTGTGCTTCGCCGGCCACACCGATGTGGTACCCACCGGCCCGGTACAGCAATGGCAGCATGAGCCGTTCGAAGCGCTGATCGACGCCGATGGCATGCTCTGCGGCCGTGGCGCCGCCGACATGAAAGGCAGCCTGGCCTCCATGGTGATTGCCAGCGAGCGCTTCGTGCAGGACTACCCGAACCACCGCGGCAAGGTGGCGTTCCTGATCACCAGCGACGAGGAAGGCCCGGCCCACCATGGCACCAAGGCCGTGGTCGAGCGCCTGAAAGCACGCAACGAGCGCCTGGACTGGTGCATCGTTGGCGAGCCCTCCAGCACCACCCTGCTGGGTGACGTGGTCAAGAACGGCCGCCGAGGCTCGTTGGGCGCCAAGCTCACAGTGCGTGGCAAGCAGGGCCATGTGGCCTACCCGCACCTGGCACGCAACCCGATCCACCTGGCCGCACCGGCCCTGGCAGAACTGGCGGCGGAGCACTGGGACGAAGGCAATGCGTTCTTCCCGCCGACCAGCTTCCAGATCTCCAACCTCAACTCCGGCACCGGTGCCACCAATGTGGTCCCGGGCGACCTGACCGCACTGTTCAACTTCCGCTTCTCCACCGAGTCGACTGTCGAAGACCTGCAGGCGCGGGTGTCGGCAATCCTCGACAAGCATGAGCTGGACTGGTCGATCGACTGGGCGCTGTCGGGCCTGCCGTTCCTTACCGAACCGGGCGAATTGCTGGACGCCGTTTCGGCCAGCATCAAGGGCGTCACCGGCCGCGACACCCAGCCGTCGACCAGCGGCGGTACCTCCGATGGCCGCTTCATCGCCACCATGGGCACCCAGGTGGTCGAACTCGGCCCGGTCAACGCCACCATCCACCAGGTGGATGAACGGATTCTGGCCAGCGACCTCGACCTGCTGACCGAAATCTACTACCAGACCCTGGTCCGGTTGCTCGCCTGATGCTCGCCTGCCCTCTTTGCCAGGCGCCACTGAGCCGGCTCGACAACGGTGTGGTGTGCCCGGCCGGCCACCGCTTCGACCGGGCCCGCCAGGGTTACCTGAACCTGCTGCCGGTGCAGCACAAGAACAGCCGCGACCCCGGTGACAACCAGGCCATGGTCGAAGCCCGCCGCAATTTTCTCGACGCCGGCCACTACGCGCCGGTGGCGCGCCGCCTGGCCGAGCTGGCCGCCGAGCGCCAGCCCGGGGCCTGGCTGGACATCGGCTGTGGCGAGGGTTACTACACTGCGCAGATCGCCCAGGCTCTGCCGGCTGCCGACGGCTACGCACTGGACATTTCCCGCGAGGCAGTCAAGCGTGCCTGCCGCCGCGCGCCCGAGGTTACCTGGATGGTCGCCAGCATGGCCCGCGTGCCGCTTGCCGACGCCAGCTGCCAGTTCATCGCCAGCGTGTTCAGCCCGCTGGACTGGGCCGAGGCCAAGCGCCTGCTCGGCCCCGGCGGCGGCCTGATGCGGGTCGGCCCCACCAGCGGCCACCTGATGGAACTGCGCGAAGTGCTCTACGATGAAGTGCGCCCGTATGCCGACGACAAACACCTGGCCCTGGTCCCCGAAGGCATGGCCCATGCCCACAGCGAAACCCTGGAGTTCCGCCTGAGCCTGGCCGCACCCAAGGCCCGCGCCGACCTGCTGGCCATGACCCCGCACGGCTGGCGCGCCAGTGCCGAAAAGCGTGCCCGGGTCATCGACCAGCCCGAGCCGTTCGAAGTCACGGTTTCCATGCGTTATGACTATTTCGTGCGCCAAGACTGAGCACACCCGGAGCCCTTATGCGCCAACCTGATATCGAGATCTACCTGAAGGACGCCGACGTCGACCACAAGCAGATTGCCGAGTGGCTCGCCCAGGCAATCGGCCCATGCAGCGAATGGAAGCAGAAAGGCCATACCTTCAAATGCCTGGCCGGTAACATTCCGGTCACCTGGCTACCCAAGGCTGTAGGGAAATGGAACAGCCTGTACCTGGAAAGCGACCAGACGCCGTGGGCCGATGACGTCGCCTGCGCCCGCGCTGCATTTGCTGCACTGGGTGTGGAAGTGCGTTGCGCGCCAGGTGGCTGGGTGGAAGAAGATGGGGAAGAAGATGCCGACCGCTGGGTCCGCATCAGCGCCGACGGTGAAGAGGAAATCACCTGGCGCACCGCTTGAGCGGTATTTTTTGTGGGAGCCGGCTTGCCGGCGATGCAGGCAACACGGTGCCTGGCACCGGCTTCGCCGGCTCCCACACAAACCGTTACAGCTTGAGGCTCAGAGGCCCACTACGTCTTCGGCTTGCAGGCCTTTCTGGCCCTGCACGCAGGCGTATTCCACCCGTTGCCCTTCGACCAGGGTACGATGCCCCTCACCGCGGATCGCCCGATAGTGGACGAAGACATCCGCACCACCTTCGCGCTGAATGAAGCCATAACCCTTGGCATCGTTGAACCACTTTACATTCCCAGTCTCACGAGACGACATCTGAACTACTCCGGATTTTTATTGTGAAGATCGCCTTGCAGACACAGGGTCTGCTCCCTGTGTCGACGCCGCTTGCGCAAATATCTTGCAAGTGGCAGGCCGAGTATATGACACAGAACAAAAAAATTTGATGACCGTCGCGCCGTTCGGCGATTTTTGCTGAACTTGCGCGGATACGGCAGACTAAATGGCTGGATACCCACCTGAAAATCACACCCAGGGCACACACCCCATGACCCGTTCCCCCCTGCGCCGCCTGATCTTCGGCGCCCTGCGTCGCCTGTTGTACCTGTGGGTGCGCTCCGAGACCATCAACCAGTCCTCCCTCACCCTCAAGCTCGACCGCAGCCGCCCGGTGTTCTACGCCTTGCCCTCGCCCGCACTCACCGACCTGGCCGTGCTCGACCATGAATGCACCAAGGCAGGCCTGCCGCGCCCGGTGCTGCCAGTAGCGGTTGGCCCGCTGCAGGAACCGGCGGCATTCTTCTACCTGACCCCGGACCCGGACTGGCTCGGCCGCCATGACAAGCGCGGCGCCCCGCCCACCCTGGAGCGCCTGGTCGCCGCCGTCAGCCAGCATGCCGAAGAGGATGCGCAGATCATTCCGGTCAGTGTGTTCTGGGGCCAGACCCCGGCGAGTGAGTCCAGCCCGTGGAAGTTGCTGTTCGCCGACAGCTGGGCAGTTACCGGGCGCCTGCGCCGGCTGCTGACCGTACTGATCCTCGGGCGCAAGACCCGGGTGCAGTTCTCCGCACCCATCCACCTGCGCGAACTGGTACAGCACAACAAGGGCCACGAGCGCACCGTGCGCATGGCCCAGCGCCTGATGCGCGTGCACTTTCGCAACCTCAAGACCGCCGTCATCGGCCCGGACATCTCGCACCGGCGCAACCTGGTCAAGGGCCTGATCCACGCCCCCCAGGTGCGCCAGGCCATCGTCGATGAGGCGCAGCGCGAGAACCTGCCGCTGGCCAAGGCCGAAGCCCAGGCTCTGCGCTATGGCAACGAGATCGCCTCGGACTACACCTACACCGCCATCCGCTTTCTCGAAGTGGTGCTGAGCTGGTTCTGGAACAAGATTTACGACGGCATCAAGGTCAACCACATCGACCAGGTGCAGGGCATCGCCCCTGGCCACGAAGTGATCTACGTACCGTGCCATCGCAGCCACATCGATTACCTGCTGCTGTCGTACCTGTTGTTCCGCAACGGCCTGACACCGCCGCACGTGGCTGCGGGCATCAACCTCAACATGCCGCTGGTGGGCAACCTGCTGCGCCGTGGCGGTGCCTTCTTCATGCGCCGTACGTTCAAGGGCAACCCGCTGTACACCGCAGTATTCAATGAATACCTGCACACCCTCTACACCAAGGGGTTCCCGGTCGAATACTTCGTCGAAGGCGGCCGCTCGCGCACCGGGCGCATGCTGCAGCCACGCACCGGGATGCTGGCCATTACCTTGCGCAGCTTCCTGCGCTCGTCGCGCACACCGATCGTGTTCGTGCCGGTGTACATCGGCTACGAACGCGTGCTCGAAGGGCGCACCTACCTGGGCGAATTGCGCGGTGCCAGCAAGAAGAAAGAGTCGATCTTCGACATCTTCAAGGTATTCGGTGCGCTAAAGCAGCGCTTTGGCCAGGTGTATGTGAACTTTGGCGAACCGATCCGCCTGGCCGGCTTCCTCGACCAGCAACAGCCCGGCTGGCGTGAACAGGACCACGGCCCGCAATACCGCCCTGCCTGGCTCAACGCCGCCACCACCCGCCTGGGCGAAACCGTGGCCCGCCACCTCAACGAGGCGGCCGCGATCAACCCGGTCAACCTGGTGGCCCTGGCGCTGCTGTCCACCAGCCGCCTGGCCCTGGACGAGCGCGCCCTGACCCGCGTGCTCGACCTGTACCTGGCCTTGCTGCGCCAGGTGCCCTATTCGCCGCACACCACCCTGCCCGAGGGCGATGGCCTGGCGCTGATCGAACACGTGCGCGGCATGAACCTGGTCGCCGAGCAGAAGGACGCCCTTGGCCGCATCCTGTACCTGGATGAAGGCAACGCGGTGCTGATGACCTATTACCGCAACAACGTGCTGCACATTTTCGCCTTGCCGGCGCTGCTGGCCAGCTTCTTCCTCAGCAGCTCGCGCATGAGCCGCGAACTGCTGGGCCAGTATGTGCATGCGCTGTACCCTTACCTGCAGGCCGAACTGTTCCTGCGCTGGACGCCGGAGCAACTGGATGCGGTGATCGACCAGTGGCTGGCCGCACTGGTCGAGCAAGGGCTGCTGCGCCAGGACAACGATACTTACATTCGCCCGGCACCCAGCTCGCGGCAGTTCGTATTGCTCACCCTGCTCGCCCGCACCATCACCCAGACCCTGCAGCGCTTCTACATGGCAACTTCGCTGCTGCTCAACAGCGGACAGAACAGCCTCAGCGCCGAAGAACTGGAAGACCTGTGCGTGATGATGGCCCAGCGTCTGTCGATCTTGCATGGCCTGAACGCCCCGGAGTTCTTCGACAAGACCCTGTTCCGCCACTTCATCCAGACCTTGGTCGAGCAAGGAGTGCTGCACGCTGACGCGCAAGGCAAGCTGGGTTATCACGACAAGCTCGGCGAATTGGCAGAAGGCGTGGCCAAGCGTGTGCTGTCGGCGGAACTGCGCCTGTCGATCCGCCAGGTGGCGTTGCACCGTGATGAGCCGGTGGATCTGGTGCAAGGGTAGGCTTTCAGTCTGCTCACGCCCCTTGAGAGGGGGGAGTATCGATGTGCTGCATCTGCCCCCCTGTCAAGGAGTTCTGAAATGACGCTAATGAAATCATTCAACGTTGAAATCGTTTCTTCTGGCGATAACACCCTTCCACCGTCCGGGCTGGTCAAGTTGAGCCTGATCGATGTCTCCATGGCGGACGCACCGGCCATCAGCCTTGCCGAGCTGCGCCTGCGCTGTGGCGGCCTGATGCCGATCAATCTGCCGTTGACTTTTGACAGCAGCCTGATCGATCCACGCCGTAGTTATGCCCTCGCCGTGCGCATCGAAAAAGATGATCGACTGCACTACATCAACACCAGCCGTCACTCGATCGAGCCAGGCACAGTGTCCGGTACCCAACGTGTGACGGTCGACCAGATTGCTAGCGGCCCAGGCCAGCTTTCCCTCTGACCCCGTCCGCACCAGCGACTAACGGACGCAATCACCTTACGGTAGCCGCGCCGCAACTGAATATCTGCGTTCCTCTTCGTCCGCTCAATTCCCTCAATCACATCTACATCAAGGACCCGTCAGAAGAAATCCGCTAAAGTCCCTGGGGTTGGCCACAAGCCAACGCCTAGGACTTCGGAGATACCATGAAAAAGCTTTTTATGCTGTGTTGCGCATCCTTGCTCGCAGCCTGTTCCAGCCACACCCCGTCCAACCAGGCCAGCCTGGATGGCGAAGTCTTCTACCTGCAGCGCAGCGCCCTGCCATCTGCCGCCACCCTCAGCGTGGAACTGCAGGATGTCTCGCTGATGGATGCCCCGGCGGTTACCCTGGCCCGCCAGGCCGGCCCGGTCAAAGGCAACGTACCGCTGCCGTTCCACCTCACCTACGACCCGGCCCAGGTCAAGCCCGGCCACCGCTATGCGGTAAGCGCGCGCATCGAACTGGACGGCAAGCTGCTGTTCATCAACACCGAACACCACGGCGTCATGCTCGACGGCAGTGACCCACAGCCCGTGCGGGTGAAGGTCGACCCGGTTCGCTGATACCCGTACTCATCTGTTTACAAGGAAAGCTTCATGATCCGCACTTCCCTGCGCTTCACCACCCTGTGTGCCGGCCTGCTGCTGTCGGCCAGTGCCCTGGCCCTGTCGCTCGGCGACCTGACCCAGAAAGACGCCACCGGCGGCCTGAAGGATGCCCTGACTCAAGGCGCACAACTGGCCGTCAAGCAGCTGAGCACGCCGGGCGGCTTCAGCAACAACCCGGATGTGCGCATCGAACTGCCAGGCAACCTGGGCAAGGCCGCCAAGGCGATGAAGATGTTCGGCAAGGGTGAACAGGTCGAAGCCCTGGAAACCAGCATGAACAAGGCCGCCGAGGCTGCCGTGCCGCAGGCCCAGGCGATTCTGGTGGATGCCGTGAAGAACATGAGCGTGACAGATGCCAAAGGCATCCTCAGCGGCGGTGACGACTCGGCCACCCAGTACCTGAACAAGAGCAGCCGCGAACAGATCCGCGCCAGGTTCCTGCCGATCGTCAAGCAGGCTACCGACAAGGTTGGCCTGGCTCAGCAGTACAACAACTTTGCCGGGCAGGCCGTGGCGTTGGGTGTGGTCGACGCCAAAAGCGCCAGCATCGAGAACTACGTGACTGAAAAGGCACTGGATGGCCTGTTCGAGATGATTGCCAAGCAGGAGCAGAGCATCCGCCAGAACCCGGCTGAAGCGGCTACCAGCCTGGCCAAGAAGGTCTTCGGCGCCCTCTGATGGCCCCGGGGGCTGCTTTGCAGCCCATCGCGACACAAGGCCGCTCCCACATTGATCGGCGAATGCAGGACCTTTGTGGGAGCGGCCTTCAGCCCTTCTTCACCCTGAACCAAGCCGCATACAACGCCGGCAAGAACAGCAGGGTAAGCACGGTGGCCACGATCAACCCGCCCATGATCGCCACCGCCATCGGCCCGTAGAACACGCTACGCGACAACGGAATCATCGCCAGCACCGCCGCCAGTGCAGTCAGCACGATCGGGCGGAACCGCCGCACCGTGGCTTCGATGATCGCCTGCCAGCGCTCCATACCCGCCGCAATGTCCTGCTCGATCTGGTCCACCAGGATCACCGAGTTGCGCATGATCATCCCCGCCAGGGCAATGGTGCCGAGCATGGCGACAAAGCCGAACGGCTGGCGGAACACCAGCAGGAACAAGGTCACGCCAATCAGCCCCAGAGGCGCAGTGAGGAACACCATCACCGTGCGCGAGAAGCTGCGCAGCTGGATCATCAGCAAGCTCAGCACCACCACCACGAACAGCGGCATGCCGGCATTCACGGACTTTTGCCCGCGCTCGGAGTCCTCGACCGTGCCGCCCACTTCCAGCAAATAGCCATCCGGCAGCTTGGCGCGGATGTCATGCAGGGTCGGCTCTATCTGCTTCACCAGCGTCGCCGGCTGCTCCTTGTCGTAGATATCGGCGCGCACGGTCACCGTCGGCAGGCGGTTACGGTGCCAGATGATGCCTTCCTCGAAGCCGTACTCCAGGGTCGCGACCTGCGACAGCGCCACGCTCTGGCCATTGTCGGTCGGCAATGCCAGGCTGCCGAGGTTGCCCAGCTCGCTGCGTTCCTGGCGGGTGCCGCGCAGCAGGATCTCGATCAGCTCGTTGTCCTCGCGGTACTGGCTGACCGTGGTGCCGGTCAGCGAGCTTTGCAGGAAGCTCGACAGGTGCGCGGTGCTCACGCCCAGGGCGCGGGCGCGGTCCTGGTCGATCTCGAGGAACACCGCCTTGCTCGGCTCTTCCCAGTCCAGATGAACGTTGACCACATGCGGGTTCTGGCGCACCTTGTCGGCCACTTCGCGGGCCAGCGCACGGGCCTTCTCGATGTGCTCGCCAGTTACCCGGAACTGCACCGGGTAACCCACGGGCGGGCCGTTTTCCAGGCGGGTGACCCGGGCACGCAGGTCGGGGAACTGCTGGTCCACGGTGGTGATCAGCCAGCTGCGCAGGCGCTCGCGGTCCTCCATCGACTTGGCCAGTACCACGAACTGGGCGAAGCTGGCCGCCGGCAGCTGCTGGTCCAGCGGCAGGTAGAAACGCGGCGAACCGGTGCCCACATAGGCCACGTAGTTGTCGATACCCTCCTGCTGCTTGAGCAACGCCTCCAGTTGCTTGACCCGCTCGGCGGTGTTGGCCAGCGAGGCACCCTCGGCCAGTTTCAGGTCGACCATCAACTCCGGGCGCCCGGAGGCCGGGAAGAACTGCTGGGGCACGAAGCGGAACAGCAGGATACTGCCGACAAAGGCGGCAATGGTCAGCAGGATCACCGTCTTGCGCCGCCGCACGCACCACTCCACCACACGCCGTACACGCTGGTAGAACGGTGTGGCGTAAGGGTCTGGCGCGTGGCCGTCCTTGCCATGGCGCGCGGCATGCAGCTTGGCCAGATCTGGCAGCAGGCGCTCGCCCAGGTAAGGCACGAATACCACGGCGGCCACCCAGGAGGTCAGCAAGGCGATGGTCACCACCTGGAAGATCGAACGGGTGTATTCGCCCGTACTGGAGGCTGCCGTGGCAATGGGCAGGAAGCCCGCCGCCGTTATCAGGGTGCCGGTGAGCATCGGGAAGGCGGTGCTGCTCCAGGCGTAGCTGGCCGCCTTGAGGCGGTCGTAGCCCTGCTCCATCTTGATCGCCATCATCTCCACGGCAATGATCGCATCATCGACCAACAAGCCCAGGGCCAGCACCAGCGCGCCAAGGGAGATCTTGTGCAGGCCGATGCCGAAGTAGTGCATGGCGGCGAAGGTCATGGCCAACACCAGCGGGATAGCCAGCGCCACCACCAGCCCCGTGCGCAGGCCCAGCGAGAAGAAGCTCACCAGCAGCACGATGACCAGCGCCTCGACCAGCACCTGGACAAACTCGCCCACGCCGGCCTTGACCGCCGCCGGCTGGTCCGAAACCTTGCGCAGCTCCATGCCGGCCGGGAGGCTGCGGGCCAGGCGCTCGAACTCGCTTTCCAATGCCTTGCCCAGCACCAGGATGTCGCCGCCGTCCTTCATCGACACCGCCAGGCCAATGGCATCCTCGCCCATGAAGCGCATGCGCGGTGCGGGCGGGTCGTTGAAGCCGCGGTGCACTTCGGCCACATCGCCAATACGGAAGGTGCGATCGCCCACGCGGATGGGGAACTGGCGAATCTGCTCGACGCTGTCAAAGCGCCCGCTCACCCTCAGTTGCAGGCGCTCGCTGGGCATTTCGAAGAAGCCGGCGGTGCTGACCGCATTCTGTTCCTGCAGGGCCTGCTGCACGGCCTCCAGTGGCACGCCGAGGGTGGCCAGCTTGAGGTTGGACAGCTCGATCCAGATTTTCTCGTCCTGCAGGCCGATCAGCTCGACCTTGCCCACGTCCTTGACCCGCTGCAGCTGGATCTGGATACGGTCGGCATAGTCCTTGAGCACCGCGTAGTCGAAGCCCTCACCGGTCAGCGCATAGATGTTGCCGAAGGTGGTGCCGAACTCGTCATTGAAAAACGGGCCCTGGATTTCCGGCGGCAAAGTGTGGCGGATGTCCGCGACCTTCTTGCGGATCTGGTACCACAGCTCGGGGATGTCCTTGGAATGCAGCGAGTCGCGGGCCATGAAGGTGACCTGCGATTCGCCGGGGCGGGAAAACGAGACGATCCGCTCGTACTCGCCGGTTTCCATCAGCTTCTTCTCGATGCGCTCGGTAACCTGCCGCGACACTTCCTCGGCAGTGGCACCAGGCCACAGGGTACGAATGACCATGGCCTTGAAGGTGAACGGTGGGTCCTCGCTCTGGCCGAGCTTGGTGTAGGACATGGCGCCAATGGCCGCCAGCAGGACCATCAGGAACAGGACGATCTGGCGGTTGCGCAGCGCCCAGGCAGAAAGGTTGAAACCCATCGGGACTTACTCCTTGGCCGTCAGGTTCACTACGCGATTGGTACGATCCACGGGGCGTATCTCCTGGCCCTCGCGCAATACATGGCCACCCGCGGCGACTACCCAGTCGCCGGGGGCGAGGCCTTCGAGCACGGGTACGCTGTCGGCACCATAAGCCCCCAGGCGTACCACTGCCCGCTCCAGGCGGCTGTCCTTGGTGACCCGCCAGACGTAGGCCTGGCCGTTTTCCGCAGTGACTGCCGACAGGGGCACCGCCAGCGGGATCAGCCCTTCGTGGGCGATGAATACCCGGGCGCTCTGGCCCAGCTCCGCCGGTGTGGCGGCCGAGGTAAAGGCGATGCGGGCAGCGAAGGTGCGCGAACGCGGGTCGGCGGCCGGTGACAGCTCGCGGATGCGCCCCTGGAAGCGCTCTTGCGGGTGCGACCACAGCTCCACGCTCACCGGCTGGCCCACGGCGAAGCGGGCGAACTGCTGCTCCGGCAGGCCGATGGCCACTTCCCGCTCGCCATCGGCGGCCAGGGTGAACACGGTCTGCCCTGCGGCGACCACCTGGCCCACTTCCACCTGGCGCTTGGCGATCACCCCGGCCTGGGGTGCGCGCAGCACGGCATATTCAGCCTGATTGCCGGCCACGTCGAACTCGGCCTTGGCCTGTTTCAGCCGGGCTAGGCCGGCGCGATAGAGGTTTTCGGCGTTATCGAACTGGGAATGACTGACCATCTGCCGGTCCAGCAGCTTCTGGTAACGATCACGCTCGGCGCGCACCAGCGACAGGTTGGCTTCGGCGGCCGCCAACTGGGCACGGTTGGCTTCCAGTTGCAGGCGCACATCCTGCGGGTCAAGTTCGGCCAGCGGCTGCTCGGCCTTGACCCGCTGCCCCTCCTCGACCAGGCGTTTGCTGACCTTGCCGCCGATGCGGAAAGCCAGCTCCGGCTCGAAGCGCGCCCGCACTTCGCCGGGGTAACTGTCGGCAGCGGCTTCGGCCGGCTGCGGCTGCACCACCAGCGCCGGGCGCGGCGCAGCAGGTGGGGCGGCTTCCTGGCCGCACGCCGCCAGCAACAGCACGGCAGCGGCGGACAGAACGATGGACAAGGCATGGCGCAACATGATGAATCCTTTCGCGAAGGGCACGACTGAATATTTATACTGGCTAGTATATTAAATCAGCGAACCGGAGCCGGGAAGCCAGGCCCGGAAGAAAATCAATATCAATGCAGGACGCGATCTGCAGCCGGAAGCTGTTCGAGCCGGTAAGATGGTCGTCCTTTTGAAAAGATGCGGATTCCAATGTCTAACGACGCACCCATCGGCCCGGGCCGGCCCAAGGATCTGGCCAAGCGCGAGGCGATTCTCGAAGCGGCCAAGGCCCTGTTCCTCAGCCTTGGCTACGCCAACACCAGCATGGATGCGGTCGCTGCGGCGGCAGGTGTTTCAAAGCTCACCGTATACAGCCACTTCACCGACAAGCAGACACTGTTCGGCTCGGCGGTCATGGCGACCTGCCGGATCCAGCTGCCCGACCTGCTGTTCGAGTACCCCGAAGGGGCGCCGGTGGAAGAGGTGCTGCTGACCATTGCCCGTGGCTTCCAGGCTTTGGTCAGCAGCGACGAAGCGGTCAAGCTCAGCCGCCTGATCATGGCCCAGGGCAGCCTGGACCCGAGCTTTGGCGAGTACTTCTACGAAGCCGGGCCCAAGCGCGTGCTGGCGGGGATGGAAGCATTGCTGCGTGGGGCGCATGAGCGTGGGTTACTGCGCATCGACAACCCGCTGCGTGCGGCGGAGCACTTCTTCTGCCTGGTCAAGGGTGCGCCGGATTACCGCTTGCTGCTGGGGTGTGCGGGGCCGCTGGAGGGGGATGAGGCCGAGGCCCATGTGCGCGAGGTGGTCAGGGTGTTCATGCGGGCGTTCCAGCCTTGATATCTGGATGCCTGTGCGGGCCTCTTCGCGGGTAAACCCGCTCCCACAAGTGCTGCACAAACTTCAGGATCACATCGATCCTGTGGGAGCGGGTTTACCCGCGAAGAGGCCCGCACAGGCATAGCCAAATCAGGCCTTGAGCGCCTTCTTCGGATAAATGTCATACCGGCTCGATTTGCCCTCCAGGCTGTGACTCGGCTTGGGCCCATCGATGATCGGCGCCTTGCGCGGTCGCTTCACCACCACCCGGTGGCTGGCCAACGCCAGCGCAGCTTCGAGCAACGCCGGGGCGTCCAGGTCATCACCGACCAAGGGCCGGAACACACGCATTTCCTTTTTCACCAGCGCGCTCTTGTCGCGGTGCGGGAACATCGGGTCGAGGTAAATGACCTGCGGGGCTTCGCCTTCCCAGGCACGCATACGCTCGATGGCGTTGCCGGTCAGCAAGCGCATGCGCCCGACAATCGGCCCCACTTCTTCATCCACGCGGGCCCGCGCCAGGCCATCTTCCAGCAACGCGGCAATCAGCGGCTGGCGCTCGATGAGGGTCATCTGGCAGCCCAGGCTGGCCAGCACGAACGCATCCTTGCCCAGCCCCGCCGTGGCATCCAGCACCTGCGGTCGCACCCCCTGAGCGATGCCCACCGCCTTGGCAATCATCTGCCCGTTGCCGCCGCCAAACTGGCGCCGGTGCGCGGCCTGGCCTTCGACGAAGTCCACCCGCACCGGCCCCGGTGCCTGCGGGCCCAGTTGCTGGATCTGCAAACCATCAACGCCCACCTGCACGGCAAACCCGGCAGCGTCGTCCTGCAGCGGCAACTCAAGGCGCTGTGCCCACGCAGCGGCTTGCGCCTCGAATTCAGCCGACAGCGCCTCGACCCGGATACCTGTGCCCTGCTCTTCCATCATTCACACCTAGAAATTGAACCCAGCCACTAATGTATCGGCCCTCGCAGCCGATACAGGCAATATCCCGCTATTCTGCCAGAGCACAACGCGCGCGACTGCCATGTCAGATACTCTTCCCATCGGCTTGACCTACCTGTCGCCTGTCGGCAACTACAGTCAGCACAACACCCAGGCACTCGGGGGCGTCAGCCACCTGTGGCAGGATTTCTTTGCCCGGGCCATGGCCGAGCAGCAGGAAGAGCCGGTAGACAGCGTCAGCCAGTCGTTCGTGCAATACGACCAGAGCAGCGGCGAGCCGATCGGCGGCGCCCGTGCGCTGGCCCTGATCGACGCCCAGCGTGCCTGCCCGGTACACGACACCGAGGTGGCACCGCCCGAGCCCCTGTTCCTGCCCAAGGCAGAACTCGAAGCCAATCTGCTGCCGCCCGCCCCCGAGCCGTTCAGCGCAATCGAGCTGATCGAGCAGCAGCGCCAACTCGATATCAGCAACAGCTGGCTTCGCCCGGTGGTGATGAGCCAGGGTCACCCCATTGCCGAACCCGGCCCCGGCCCTACCCCGCGCTCGCTGTTCCTGCCGATCGCCGAGTTCGAGACCAACCTGCTGGAGCCGGCCCCCGAGCCGTTCGACACCCCTACTTTGGCCAAGCAACAGAACGAGCTGGAGTTCGACATTCACTGGGCACGCCCGGTGGTGCTGAACAACGTGCGCGCCCACGCCTGACCGCGCCCACGCTCAGCGACAGATCTGCCAGCGGCCCATGTCCACATGAAAGTGGTTGTGATGTGCAGCGTTGTAGTCTGGCCCCAGTACCGTGCTGAAACTGTCGCAGGCCGCCTGCTGCACCTGACGAAGGAACTCCGCCTTCTGCCCACCCGCCTGCCAGTCCTGCGCAAGGACGATACGCTGGCCGTCTTGCAGGCGAAAGCCGCTGATGTCCAGGGCATCGGCCGTGGCGTGCTGGCTCAGGCGCCCCTGCTTGCGATGGTAGACATTGCGGCAGGCAAAACTGCCCAGGTGGTCGACCTGCGTCACCGGCTGCCCCAACACCCGTTGCGCCACAGGCTGCAGGCCATGGTTTTCGAACAGTGCATACGCCACTGCCAACGGACAACTGGCCAGGAAGCTGCTGCCAAGCCGAGCATGACCACCGTCGATGCGCCATACGTTGCGCAATGGGCAGTCGGCAGAAGCCGAACTGTCGGCTTGCGCCCGGTAGCGCAACTGACTGGTTTGAAGTGCCAGGCGACACAGCGCCGGGTCATCGCGAAGGCGGGACAGCTTGTAAGGGGTCAACAGATTGGGGGGCTGACGCACGTCCAGCGGCGCCCATGGGTTCCACGCGGCGGGCAGACGCCAACCCAGCTGCCAGGCCAGCCCGGCAATCAACGACAGGCCGGCCAGCAACGCCAGCACGGCCCTCATCAGCGGCGGTACAGGTCGTTGAGTTGGGCGAACGGCAGCGCCTGCTCACCGTAGCCGAAGGTGCCCTCATCGCGAATCTCCAGCGCAGCCCGGTGGAAGGCCCCCAATGCGGCACGGGCAAGCGATGAGCCGACACTGATGCGGCGCACGCCCAGGTCCTGCAACTGGTTGACGCTCAACGGCACGCCCGCCATGCCCATCAGCACATTCACCGGCCGTGGCGCGACGGCCTGCACCACCGCGCGGATTTCCTCGACAGTACGCAGCCCGGGCGCGTAGAGCACATCGGCACCGGCTTCGGCATAGGCCTGCAGGCGCCGGATGGTGTCGTCCAGGTCCATGCGCCCATGCAACAGGTTCTCTGCCCGGGCGCACAGGGTGAACGGGAACGGCAGGCTGCGCGCCGCTTGCACGGCTGCGCGCACACGCTCTACTGCCAGCCCGAAATCATAGATCGGCGTATCGCTGCGACCACTGGCATCCTCGATAGAGCCCCCCACCAAGCCGGCTTCGGCGGCCCGCAGAATGGTCTGTCCGCAATCTTCGGGCAGGTCGCCAAAGCCGTTTTCCAGGTCGGCGGCCACCGGCAACGGGGTGGCATCGACGATCTCGCCGGCATTATCAAGGGTATCCTCCAGGCTCAAGGCGCCTTCGGCGTCCGGCCGGCCCAGGCTGAAGGCCAGGCCTGCACTGGTGGTAGCCAGCGCCTCGAAGCCCAGGCTGGCCAGCAACTTGGCCGAGCCGGCATCCCACGGGTTGGGGATGACGAAGGCGCTGTCGCGCTCGTGCAGGGCCTTGAAGGCTTCGGCTCGCAGGGTTTGCACATCCATGGTTAAACCTCCGGCAGTCAGGGAAAGGTCAGAGTAGCCCCAGTTGTTCGACCTCGGGGGTGCGCGGCAATTCCGGCAACGCGGCAAGGCCCGGCAGCCGCTGCATCAGGCGTTGGTGAAAGCGCTGGGCCAACGCCGCGGCCAGACGGTTGTCCGAGGTGTGCAGGAAGATGTAGGGGTTGCGGCCTTCCTCGATCCAGGCGGCGATCTTGTCCACCCAAGGGGTAAGAAAGGCCTCGTTGGCCTCCAGCTGCGGGTGGCCGATGAAACGCACCTGCGGGTGCTGGCTGAAGGCTGCCGGGCGTGGCGGTACCTTGGGCTTCTTCGCTTGCGCATGCAGCACGGCGGCGTCACGAGAGGTACAGCTGAACAAGGCGCGCGGGTCGAGGCAGATACGTTCCACGCCGCGCTCATGCAGCAGGCGGTTGAGCAACCGCTCCTCTTCTCCCTTGGCGAAGAAGGCCTGGTTACGCACCTCCACAGCTACCGGCACTCCGACTTCGTCAAGGAAGTGGCAAAGCTCGCCCAGCCGTGCGGGGCTGAACTGGGCCGGCAACTGCAGCCAGTACGGCGCTACGCGCTGGCCCAGCGGGGCCATCAGGCGGATGAATTCAAAGGCCGGCTCCAGCTGATCGCGCAGGTCGCCTTCATGGCTGATGTCTCGCGGGAACTTGGCAGTGAAGCGAAAGTGTTCGGGCATGGTATGCGCCCAGCGCGCAATGGTACCGGGTGCGGGACGTGCATAGAAAGTGGTATTGCCCTCGACAGCGTTGAACACCTGGCTGTAGTAGCCGAGCATTTCACTGCTGTTGGCGTCGGCGGGATACAGGTAGCCGCGCCAGGCGTTTTCGCTCCATGACGGACAACCGAGAAAATAAGGCAGTGGTGATGGACTCATCCACTAAATGTACAGGTCGAGCCCCAGTACTTCCATGTCCCAGTCGGTAAAACCGGCGGTGCTCAGGTAGCTGGCTAATGCGGTAGCGGTGCGGCGGTCACGGGCGCGGGGGAAGATCATGTCCTGCTGGCGGGCTGGCAAGCCACCGCTGCGACGGCGGGCGGTGGCTTCCTGAGGGGCGCTCTCGACCTCCTCGATCACCTCGGCATCATCGATGGCCTCGTCACGCACCGCTGCCTTGCGCGGCGTGCGCTTGATCGGATAGGACTGCGATGAGAAACCGTCGATACGCATGGAATGAGCACTCAGGACCAATGATGGCAATTTAGCAGCATCAGGAGTCCATCGCTAATGCTCGAGTGATAACTGGACCACAGATCGCGCAAAAGGTTTTAGTGTCATCGGCGATAACCGACAAGCAGCACTCAGCGCTTCTTGGGTGTGGCTACATTATCGCGCAGGTACACCGGTTGCGCCTGTTCGGCAACGATTGCCTCGCCGCGTGCCCAGGCAAAGCTGGCCAGGGCGAGAATGTCCAGAGCGTTGGGCAAGGCACTGGCATTACTGGCGGCCACCTGCACCGCCAAGCGCTCGGCATAGCCCCAACCGGTACCGGCACCGAACCACTCGCCAGTGCTACCCGCCGGCAGCGCCACCTGCTCGGGCGGCAGCACTGCCTCCTGGCCGACCAGGCGCATTTCACCTTCGGTGGCCTGGTAGCAGCCCCAATAGACTTCATCCATGCGCGCATCAATGGCAGCCGCCACTTGCTGCACACCCTGTTCGCGCAGCGCGCCCTGTGCCAGTGCGGCCAGGTTGGACACCGGCAAAACCGGGCGCTCCAGGGCGAAGGCCAGGCCCTGGACCACACCGATGGCAATGCGCACGCCGGTGAACGCGCCCGGGCCACGGCCAAAGGCGATGGCATCCAGCGCATTCAGCGCCACGCCGGACTCGGCCAGCAGCTGCTTGATCATCGGCAGCAGCTTCTGGGCATGCATGCGCGGGATCACCTCGTAATGGCTGGTTACCTTGCCGTCATGCAGCAGTGCGACGGAACAGGCTTCGGTGGCGGTATCCAGGGCCAGGAGGGTGGTCATCTAACGGGTATCCAGGTACTAGGGGGAAAAGAGCGACAGTATAGAGCAGCTGCGGCGTTGTGTCCCTAAGGGGCAGCTGTACGGCCCCTTGACGCGGTCTCTGTGGGAGCGGCCTTGTGTCGCGATGGGGCGCGCAGCGGCCCCACATTTTCAGCTTCGCCGCGAAGATTGCCGGGGCTGCTCCGCAGCCCTTTCGCGACGCAAGGCCGCTCCCACAGGGACCGCGCCCCACAAACGACAACGGCCCGCAAGCGGGCCGTTGTCGAGGTGCGTCAGGCGCTGGATCAGCTCAGGGCTGCCAGGACCTTGGCGGTGATGGCTTCGACCGAGCCGACGCCTTCGATGTGGCTGTACTTCGGCTTGCCGCCATTGGCAGCCGACAGCTTCTGGTAGAAGTCCACCAGCGGCTTGGTCTGGCTGTGGTAGACCGACAGGCGATGGCGAACGGTTTCTTCCTTGTCGTCATCACGCTGGATCAGGTCTTCACCTGTCTCGTCGTCCTTGCCTTCCACTTTCGGCGGGTTGTACTGAACGTGGTAGGTGCGGCCCGAGGCCAGGTGCACGCGGCGGCCAGCCATGCGACCGACGATTTCCTCGTCGTCCACGGCGATTTCCACGACGGCGTCGATGTCGACACCGGCCGCGACCATGGCTTCGGCTTGCGGGATGGTGCGTGGGAAGCCGTCGAACAGGCAGCCCTTGGCGCAATCAGGCTGGGCGATGCGCTCCTTGACCAGGCTGATGATCAACTCGTCGGAGACCAGCTGGCCGGCATCCATGACTTTTTTCAGTTCCAGGCCCAGCGGGGTACCGGCCTTGACGGCGGCACGCAGCATGTCACCGGTGGAAATCTGGGGGATACCGAACTTTTCGGTGATGAACTTTGCCTGAGTACCTTTACCGGCCCCGGGAGCTCCCAGCAGAATTACGCGCATCTCGTGCTCCTCAAATTTTTTTATGAAATTCAATGGATTCGGCAACCAGGGCCAAGTCCGGAAAAATCGGGTATGACCATAAATCGGTCAGAAGGCTGCTCAAGATACACAGCGCCCGGCAGCCAGACAAGCGTCCCAAAGTTGCAGGAATGCGCCACCTAAGGCTGGCCTGGCAGGTGGTTGCGCCAGGCGCAACCACCCTCTTCGTCCACCTGCATGCCCGGCACAGCACTCGCCCGGGACGCTTCGGGCCTACCCTCACCCAGTGTTGCGCAGGCCGGCGGCAATACCCGCCACAGTGACCAGCAAGGCCTGCTCCAACGGGCTGTCCAGAGCGGCTTCGCGGCTGCGCGAACGGGCCAGCAACTCGGCCTGCAGGCGGTGCAACGGGTCCAGGTAGGTGTTGCGCAGGCTGATGAATTCCAGCGTCTCGGGGCTGTGCGCCAGTAGCACCGGCTGCCCGGTAAGGCCCAGCACCACCTGGCACGACTGCGACAATAGGTCGCGCAGGTGCGCCCCCAAAGGCAGCAGGTGCGGTTGCACCAGACGTTCGTCGTAGGCCTCGGCGATCTGCGCATCGGCCTTGGCCAGTACCATCTCGAGCATGTCGATGCGGGTGCGGAAGAACGGCCATTGCTCGCGCATCTGCGCCAGCAGTTCACCCTGGCCACGGGCCAGGGCATTGTTCAATGCCGTTTCCCAGCCAAGCCAGGCTGGCAGCATCAGGCGGGTCTGGGTCCAGCCGAAGATCCACGGGATGGCCCGCAGGCTTTCGATGCCACCGGCGCGGCGCTTGGCCGGGCGGCTGCCCAGCGGCAGGCGCCCCAGTTCCTGCTCCGGGGTCGACTGGCGGAAGTACTCGACAAAATCGGGGTTCTCCCGCACCACGCCGCGGTAGGCCTTGACGCCATCGGCGGCAAGCTGGTCCATCACCTCGCGCCAGGCCGGCTGCGGTGGTGGCGGTGGCAACAAGGTGGCTTCGAGCACGGCGGCCAGGTACAGGTTGAGGTTCTGCTCAGCGATGCCCGGCAAACCGAACTTGAAGCGAATCATCTCGCCCTGCTCGGTGGTGCGGAAACGCCCCGCAACCGAACCCGGCGGCTGCGACAGGATCGCTGCGTGGGCCGGGCCACCGCCACGGCCTACCGTGCCGCCACGGCCGTGGAACAGCAGCAACTCGACCTGGTGCTCGGAGCAGATACGCACCAGGTTTTCCTGGGCCCGGTACTGCGCCCAGGCCGCAGCCGTGGTACCGGCATCCTTGGCCGAATCGGAGTAGCCGATCATCACTTCCTGCGGGCCGCGCAGGTTGGCGCGGTAGCCTGGCAGGCCGAGCAGGCGTTGCATTACCGGGCCGGCATTGTCGAGGTCGGCCAGGGTCTCGAACAGCGGCACCACGCGCATGGGCCGAGTCAGGCCGGCCTCCTTCAGCAGCAGCTGCACCGCCAGCACATCCGAGGCAGCACCGGCCATGGAGATGACGTAAGAGCCCAGCGATGCGGCTGGTGCGGCGGCAATTTCCCGGCAGGTGGCCAGCACCTCGGCGGTATCAGCCTGCGGCTTGAAGTGCGCGGGCAGCAGTGGCCGGCGGTTTTTCAGCTCGGCCTGGAGGAACTCGATGCGCTGCTCTTCATCCCAGTCGGCATAACGCCCCAGGCCCAGGTAGTCGGTAATCTCGCTCAATGCATCACAGTGGCGGGCGGCGTCCTGGCGTACGTCCAGGCGGCCGAGGAACAGGCCGAAGGTCACGGCGCGGCGCAGGCAGTCAAGCAACGGGCCTTCGGCGATCACACCCATGCCGCAGGCGTGCAGGGACTGGTAGCACAGCTCCAGCGGCGCGATCAGGTCGCGGTTGTCCACCAGCACCTCGGCGCTGGCCGGCTGGCTGCTGGTCAATGCCGAATGCGCCCAGGCGCGCGTTGCGCGCAGGCGATCGCGCAGTTGCTTGAGCAGGGAACGGTAGGGTTCGGCACTGTCGCCGACCCGCTCGCGCAGGGCTTCGTCGGCCTGCTGCATGGACAACTCGGAAGCCAGCGCATCGATGTCGCGCAGGAACAGGTCGGCAGCCATCCAACGTGCCAGCAGCAGCACTTCGCGGGTGACCGCTGCGGTCACGTTGGGGTTGCCATCACGATCACCGCCCATCCACGAGGCGAAGCGGATCGGCGCCGCCTCCAATGGCAGGCGCAGGCCGGTAGCCTCCAGCAGGGCCTTGTCGACCTTGCGCAAGTGGTTGGGGATGGCGTGCCACAGCGAATGCTCGATCACCGCGAAGCCCCACTTGGCTTCGTCCACCGGCGTGGGTCGGGTGCGGCGGATTTCTTCGGTGTGCCAGGCCTCGGCGATCAGCCGGCGCAGGCGCTCGCGCACCTGCTCGCGTTCGGCCACGGTCAGGTCGCGGTGGTCCTGGGCTGCCAGTTGGCCGGCGATGGCGTCGTACTTCTGGATCAGGGTGCGGCGGGCCACCTCGGTGGGGTGCGCAGTGAGCACCAGCTGGATGTCGAGCTTGGCCAATTGCCGGGCCAGGGCATCATTACTGTGCCCGGCCTGTTTCAGGCGCGCCAGCAGCTCGGGCAGCACCCGGGCCTCGAACGGCTCGGGCTGGTCGGCGTCGCGGCGGCGGATCAACTGGTACTGCTCGGCCATGTTGGCCAGGTTGAGGAACTGGTTGAAGGCCCTGGCCACGGGCAGCAAGTCTTCATCGGCCAGGTCCGCCAGGGTCGAGCTCAGTTGCTCGCCGGCACCGCGGCGGTCGGCCTTGGCACTGTGGCGGATGTCCTCGATCTTCTGCAGGAACGCCTCGCCATGCTGCTGGCGAATGGTATCGCCGAGCAGCTCACCCAACACATGGACATCTTCACGCAAACGCACATCGATATCGGTCATTGGCCCTCTCTCCGGCGCGGCTCTGGCGCATTGCATCCCTTTACAGCCTTTACGCGATCCCCTGTGAGAGCGGGTTCACCCGCGAAGCATCCAGCGCGGCGCCTGGCACCGGCTGCGCCAGTGTTCGCGGGTGAACCCGCTCCCACAGGGGAGTGCGGTATTCGCTCCAAGAGTGCCCACAGCCAGGCGCCGATGGCAAGCCGTGATCGGCCAAAGCAAACTAAAGTGAAAGCACGACACTCCCATGCAATGCAGCCCTTCAAGGCGTCAACAGAGGTCATCATGAAAATCCGTGAACTCGCCCAGCACTGGGAACAGAATGCCGCCGGTACCCTCAGCCCCACGGGCCATGTCCTGCACCTGGACCTTGAGTCCGAAGCGCGCCTGGCCGCGCTGATCGACATGTACCCCAAGCGCACCGCCGAGGAACTGCTCGGTGAACTGGTCGCGGCAGCCCTCGAGGAACTGGAAGCCAGCTTCCCCTATGTGCAGGGCCGCCAGGTCATCGCCACCGACGAGGAAGGCGACCCGCTGTACGAGGACATCGGCCCTACCCCGCGCTTTTTGTCACTGTCGCGACAGCATCTGCAAACTCTGAGCAACCCTGCAGCCGACAGCGAGAAGTAACCCGCCACCCCAGCGTTCCGGGCCTGATAAGGCCCGGAATACCGCTGCATCCCACAAAAGTTCCAGGCCAATCGCACTGACCGATCAGTCAGAAATAGTTGTCCGCTCGGGATGATTTTTTCTGAACTATCCGAAAAACGCGTCAGTCACAGCCAATAGCCATCACGCTAAAACCCTGCACACCTGCCGTTGTGCACCGTTGAGCTGAAGCGCGCGCACGTGTCAGGGAACGAGCGATGGACTGCTACGGACAATGTCGTAAACAGGAGTGAACCAATGGAACTGACCACCAAGAACACCCGCATCTACAAACCCTCATCCACTCATGTGCGCGGGTTCAAGCTGGCAGCACTGGCCCTGGGCAGCAGTTTGGTCCTGGCCGGCTGTGCCGGCAACCCGCCCACCGAGCAGTATGCAGTGACCCAGTCCGCCGTGAACTCCGCCGTCAGCGCTGGCGGCACCGAGTTCGCCGCCGTGGAAATGAAAGCGGCCCAGGACAAGTTCAAGCAGGCCGAGATCGCCATGCATGACAAGAAGTATGACGAAGCCAAGCGCCTGGCCGAGCAGGCCGAATGGGACGCCCGCCTCGCCGAACGCAAGGCCCAGGCGGCCAAGGCCCAGAAGGCCGTGCAGGATGCCCGCGAGGGCGTTCAGGACGTACGTGAGGAAGGCCTGCGCAGCGCTCAGTGAGCCCTGCCCCGCCCACCTCGGCCTTCGCAAACGATCAAAGGATGAACACTATGCGCAACTACGTCATGATTCCCGCCCTGCTGGCCCTGAGCGTCGGCCTTGCTGCCTGCTCGCACGACCCTAATGCCAACCTCGAATCGGCCCGCACCAATTTCTCCTCGCTGCAGAGCGACCCGCAATCGAGCAAGGTTGCGGCGCTGGAGACCAAGGACGCCCAGGACTGGCTGAACAAGGCCGACAAGGCCTACATGGACCGTGAAGACGAGCAGAAGGTCGACCAGCTGGCCTACCTGACCAACCAGCGCGTCGAGGTGGCCAAGCAGACCATCGCCCTGCGCACCGCCGAAGGTGAACTGAAAAACGCGTCGGCCCAGCGCGCCCAGGCCAAGCTGGACGCCCGCGACGCACAGATCGCCAAGCTGCAGGACAGCCTCAACGCCAAGCAGACCGACCGCGGCACGCTGGTCACCTTTGGTGATGTGCTGTTCGACTTCAACAAGGCCGAACTCAAGAGCAACGCCTACCCGAACGTCACCAAGCTGGCGCAGTTCCTCCAGGAAAACCCGGAGCGCAAGGTGATCGTCGAGGGTTATACCGACAGCGTAGGCTCGGCCAACTACAACCAGACCCTCTCCGAACGTCGCGCCAACAGCGTGCGCATGGCACTGGTACGTGCCGGCGTCGACCCGGCACGCATCGTCGCCCAGGGCTATGGCAAGGAGTACCCGGTAGCGGACAACTCGAGCAATTCGGGGCGTGCGCAGAACCGTCGGGTGGAGGTGACCATCTCCAACGACAACCAGCCGGTAGCGCCGCGCTCGGTGAGCCAGGTACAGCAGTAAGACTGGCTAGCTGAACTGACAAGCCCCGCGATCGAAGCGGGGCTTTCTTTTGCCTGTACTGGCCCTTTCGCGGCTGAAGCCGCTCCCACAGGGACCGCGTACAGCCCCGACCCTGTGGGAGCGGCTTCAGCCGCGAAAGGGCCAGCACAGGCAACAAAGATCGAGGCTCACTGCACCTGCTGCGGGGTTTCCTCACCCATGCAACGCACCGCGCGCTTGCGGTTGTCCACCAGCACCCCTGTCAGGCCTTTCTGCTGAGTATCGAACAGCACCAGCACACCATCCACGCACTGGGCCACTTGGGGTGCCGGGTCCAGCGAGACCTTGTAGTCCTCGCCGGGGAGGGTCTTGAGCATGGTGAAGTCCTGCAGCAACAGGGCATCTTCGGGCTTGGCGAAATGTAGGTAACCGTAGTACCACAAGGCCCCAACCGTCACGATGATGCTACCGACACCAGTCAGGATCAGCGGGATGGCGTTGCGTTCTTCACTCATTGCTTGTTCTTCTCGTCAGGGTAATTGGGCACTTCGGCCAGCCGCCGCAGGCCGTTGAAATGGCTGGGGTCGTCGAGGAAGCGCAGCATCACCTGGCGCCAGGTCGGGTCGGCGAAGGTCTGCACGTGGCCGCCACGGGTAAGTTGCAGCACCCTCGGCGCTGGCGCGTGCTGGTACAGGCGGATGCCGTTGTCCATCGGCACCAGGGTGTCGTCGATGCTGTGGAAGAACAGCTTGGGCGGGCTGCTCAGTTGCTCGATCGAGCGGATCGCGCTATCGCCGTCCGGCACCAGCCACGACAGCGGCACCTGCAGCGGCCAAGTCATCCACGAGGTGCTGAGGGCAAAGCGCCCGACCGCACGGTAACTGGCCGGCACCCCATCGAACACCAGGGCACTGAAACGCTGGCGCTGCTCCGGGTGGGCCGCCAGGTAGTGAATGGCCATGGCCCCGCCAAGGCTCTGCCCCAGCAGTACCAGCGGCTTGCCCTTGACCTCCGGCGCCTGGTCCAGCCAGGCCATGGCCGCGGCGATGTCCTGGTACACCTCCGGCAGGCTCGGCTCGCCCTGCGACAGGCCATAGCCGCGGTAATCGATCATCAACACCTGGTAGCCCTGCTCCGGCAGCCAGTAGCTGCCGCCCAGGTGCCCGGGCAGGTTGCCGCCATTGCCGTGCAGGTGCAGCACCGTACCCTTGACCTCGACCCCGGCCTTGGCCGGCAACCACCAGCCATGCAGGCGGATGCCATCAGCAGTGGTCAGGGTGACATCGCGGTACTCGAGCCTGGCCCGCTCGGGCGTGAACGCCTGGCCACGCTCGGGGTAGAAGAGCAGGCTGCTGCAACCGCCCAGGCCCAGCAGGATCAAACCCAGGGCCAGCAGGCGGCAGCACTCAGAGAATGTTCGCGTAATCGGCTTCAATGCGATCCAGGCTCAGGTGGTTGAGGAAGTTGGAGAAGCACATCCAGGCCGACAGCGCGTTGAGGTCGCGGAACTGCTCGGGCAGGTACTTGGGCGGCTCGACCAGGCCTTCCTCGACCAACTGTCGCAGGGTACGCATGTCTTCCAGAGTGGTCTTGCCACAGAACAGCAACGGGATCTGTTCGAGCTTGCCCTTCTTCACGGCCAACTGAATGTAGTTGTAAACCATGATGAAGCCTTTGAGGTAGGACAAGTCCTTGGTAAATGGCAGCCCATTGGGCACCGACCCGCGGAACACGCGGCTGGCGTTGCTGTAGCTCTGCGCCATCTCGAACCCCTGTTCGCGGAAGAAGTTGTAGACCTGCATGAAATCGGCTCCCTCCTCGACCATGTGGATGGCGCGGGTGCGGTTGGTGAGCTTGCGCAGGCGGCTGGGGTAGGAGGCGAAGGCGATCACCTCCATGAGGATGGCCAGGCCTTCCTGGGTCACCGTCGACGAGGGCGGGCCCTTGGCCAGGAAGGTACAGATCGGCTGGTTCAGGCCGTTGAGCGTGGTGCCGACATGCACCAGCCCTTCGTGCACCTCCAGCGCGCGCACGTCACGGGAGTTGAACATGGCGTCGGCACGCACCTTGATGTAGTCGGCCCCGGCCGCGGCATCGGCGACGATGCCGTCGGATTCGAATACACGGATGGTTTCCTCGGCCTCGCCGAACACCTTGTTCAGCCGGTGCTGGAGGATTTCCACGGCCTCCTTGGCGGTAAGGTTCTTCGGCTCGTCCTTGAGGTCGCCACGGCCATCGATGTTGTTCAGGTAGTCCGACAGCATCAGGCCGAGGTCGGCCAGGGTCGGGTCACCAGCGTGGAAGGCATCGGAAGCAGCGCCGTACAGCTCCTGGGAGATCAGGCCGAAATCCTCGGTGCCACGCGCTTCGAGCATGCGCACCACCATGCGGTATTCGCGGCACATGCGCTTCATGATCTGCCCGACCGGGTTGAACTGGCCGAGCTGGCGAATGATGTCGCGTTCGATGCCCTGGAACTCGGCCTTGACCGCGCTGGAATCGAACGCCAGCGGGCGCGACTGGTAGTAGGCACGGTCGACGGCCGGCGGCTCCTTGCCCTTGGCCTTGAGGAAGCCCTGGCGGATGTTGTCGTCCCACTTCACCGCGTCCAGAACCCGGATCGGGGTCTGTGCCGCAACGATGCGGTCGGACAGGGCGCGGATGGTTTGCTGGTATTCGTCCACCGGGGACTCCTTTCTAGTACAGGAAACCTGTACCGGCCTCTTCGCGGCTAAAGCCGCTCCCACAGGTACTGCATCAGGCTCAAAACCGGTGCGGTCCCTGTGGGAGCGGCTTCAGCCGCGAAGAAGCCAGCACGGTCATTTGCCGGAGCGCTGGAACCGCGCCACTTCAACGAACAGGTCGGAGTTGGCCGGGTCGTCCAGGTAGGCCAGCACCCGCGCCGAAGGGCTGTCGATCAATACGCCGTCGCCGTTGTCCTCCGGCACCTCGGTGCTGCGCCCTGTCAGTTCCTTCTTGTCCACTGCCTGCTGCACCTGTTCGACATCCAGGTTGTAGACCACCAGCTCCTTGCCATCGACGATATCGAAACCGCCGATCAGGAAGTTGCCACCCAGGCGCTTCGGCACCCCAGCCGACAGGTACCAGCGGTTGCCGTGGCGCGACACAGTGAACACGTATTCCTCCGGGGCCTTGCCCTTGGCCGTAGCCACCGCCTTGTAGGCATCACCGCCGCTACGGCTGATCACCAGCTTCAGCGGTTCGCCCCAGGCGTCCTTGCTGCTCCACTTGCCGAGCAGGGCCTTGGGCGCCGCCTGGTTGCTCGGCAAGGGCTCGTGGAAGGTCACCAGACAACCGCCCAGCAGCAGGAATGACAGAGTCAACAACACCACACGCCAGGCTTTCATCAGGTTCTCCTTGAAAAGTCGGTCTCGGCTCAGGCCGATGCCAGCACCAGCTGCAGGTATCGGCTAAGCATAGCGAGCATCTGCCCATCGGCTTGCGCGTTCGCATCCTTGAGCAGGCCCTGATATTCCATCTGCTCGATAATCGCCGTCAACATCTGGGCGTCCTGTTCCGGTTGCTGCGAGCCCACCACCTGCAGCAATTGGCGGGTGCCATGCAGCAGGATCTGCTCATGAGCGCACACCAGTTGAGCCAGACGCGGGCATAGCAGCGCCTCCTGGCGGAAGGCCTGCTCGGCCATCAGGAAGTCGCGGCGGTTCAGCAGTTGCCGCTGCACGTAGTCGGCAGTCATGCGTGCGACTTCGTCAGCCAACCGTGCCCGTGCCTGCGGGCTGCCGTCACCCTGCGCCAGCAACTGGCGCAACACCACCTCGGTATTGGCCCACAGCTTGGCCATGTAGGCGGCGCTGCGTTCGACGTACTGGGCGAAGGTATCGGTGAGCAGGTCCTCGATGTCCTTGAAGTAATAGGTGGTGGCCGACAGTGGCACACCGGCCTCGGCAGCGACGGCGCGGTGGCGCACGCCGCGTACGCCATCGCGCACGACAATGCGCATGGCGGCGTCGAGGATCAGTTGGCGACGCTGTTCGCTGCCCTGGCGGGCAGTCTTGCGGCCTTGGTATTGCACGCTTTCGGCGACGGCGGTGGCGATGCCGGCGGCGCCCTGGTGAGGCATTGCAGGTGTCACGGGGGGTACCTCATGGACAGTGTTTCGTCAGTACCGGCCTCTTCGCGGCTAAAGCCGCTCCCACGGGGACCGCACCAGCCTGAGGGTAGTGGGGCCCCTGTGGGAGCGGCTTTAGCCGCGAAGAGGCCGGTACTGACAACATAAAGCTTCAGGCAAGAAAAAGCCGCCTCGAAAGGCGGCTCGTTCAATTCACTCAGGCCTGCGGACGCATGTGCGGGAACAGGATCACGTCGCGGATCGACGGCGAGTTGGTCAGCAGCATCACCAGGCGGTCGATGCCGATGCCTTCACCAGCAGTCGGCGGCATGCCGTACTCCAGGGCGCGAACGAAGTCGGCGTCATAATGCATGGCTTCGTCGTCACCGGCGTCCTTCTCGGCCACCTGGGCCAGGAAGCGCTCGGCCTGGTCTTCGGCATCGTTGAGCTCGGAGTAGGCGTTGGCAATCTCGCGGCCACCGATGAACAGCTCGAAACGGTCGGTAACAGCCGGGTTGTCGTCGTTGCGACGGGCCAGCGGCGACACTTCGAACGGGTACTCGGTGATGAAGTGCGGCTGCTCCAGCTTGTGCTCGACCAGCTCTTCGAAAATCATCACCTGCAGCTTGCCCAGGCCTTCGTGGCCCAGCACCTTGGCGCCGGCCTTTTTGGCGATCTCGCGGGCGCGGTCGACGTCCTGCAGGTCGGCGGCGGTCAGCTCGGGGTTGTACTTGAGGATCGAGTCGAATACCGACAGGCGGGCGAACGGCTCGCCAAAGTGGAACACCTTGTCGCCGTACGGCACGTCGGTAGTGCCCAGCACCAACTGCGCCAGCTCGCGGAACAGTTCCTCGGTGAGGTCCATGTTGTCGCGGTAGTCAGCGTAGGCCTGGTAAAACTCGAGCATGGTGAATTCAGGGTTGTGACGAGTCGAAACGCCTTCGTTACGGAAGTTGCGGTTGATCTCGAACACCTTCTCGAAGCCACCAACCACCAGGCGCTTGAGGTACAGCTCCGGCGCAATACGCAGGAACATGGCCATGTCCAGGGCGTTGTGGTGGGTTTCGAACGGCTTGGCCGCGGCACCACCCGGGATGGTTTGCAGCATCGGCGTCTCGACTTCGAGGAAGTCGCGCTCGATGAGGAACTTGCGGATGTGCGAAATCACCTGCGAACGCACACGGAAGGTGTGGCGGGTTTCTTCATTGACCATCAGGTCGACGTAACGCTGGCGGTAGCGCTGCTCGGTGTCGGTCAGGCCGTGGTGCTTGTCGGGTAGCGGGCGCAGCGACTTGGTCAGCAGGCGCACGTTGGTCATTTCGACGTACAGGTCGCCCTTGCCGGAACGGGCCAGGGTACCTTCGGCGCTGATGATGTCGCCCAGGTCCCAGGTCTTGACCGCAGCCAGGGTTTCTTCGGGCAGGGTCTTGCGGTTGACGTAGACCTGAATACGGCCGGTCATGTCCTGAATGACCATGAACGAGCCGCGGTTGAGCATGATGCGGCCGGCAACCTTGACCGGAATCGCTGCAGCTTCCAGTTCTTCCTTGGTCTTGTCCGCATACTGCTTCTGCAGGTCGTTGCAGTAGCTGTCGCGACGGAAGTCATTGGGGAAGGCATTGCCCTTGGCGCGCTCGGCGGCAAGCTTTTCCTTGCGCAGGGCGATCAGGGCGTTTTCTTCCTGTTGCAGGTCTTGCGCTTCGGTCTTGAGGTCGCTCATTTCGTCATTCTTTCCATCAGGTGTTCGGTGCCCCTTTCGGGCAGGGCACGCGGTACCGGCCCAGGCCTGGTACCGCGGCGTTTGTGTGCGTTTTACAGCCCCTGCTTGAGGCTCGCTTCCAGGTACTGGTCGAGGTCGCCGTCCAGGACCTTCTGGCAGTCGCTGCGCTCGACACCGGTACGCAGGTCCTTGATACGCGAGTCATCCAGCACGTAGGAGCGGATCTGGTGGCCCCAGCCGATGTCCGACTTGCTGTCCTCCAGCGCCTGCGAGGCGGCGTTGCGCTTCTGCATTTCCAGCTCGTACAACTTGGCCCGCAGCATTTTCATGGCGGTGTCCTTGTTGGCGTGCTGAGAGCGTTCGTTCTGGCAGGCCACCACGGTGTTGGTCGGTACGTGGGTAATACGCACCGCCGAGTCGGTGGTGTTCACGTGCTGACCACCGGCACCGGAGGAACGGTAGGTGTCGATACGCAGGTCGGCCGGGTTGATCTCGATCTCGACCTTGTCGTCGATCTCAGGCGACACGAACACCGCGGAGAACGAGGTGTGGCGACGGGCACCGGAGTCGAACGGGCTCTTGCGCACCAGGCGGTGCACGCCGATTTCGGTGCGCAGCCAGCCGAAGGCGTACTCGCCCTTGATATGCACGGTGGCGCCCTTGATACCGGCGACTTCACCTTCGGAAAGCTCGATGATGGTGGCGTCGAAACCACGCTTGTCGGCCCAGCGCAGGTACATGCGCAGCAGGATGTTGGCCCAGTCCTGCGCCTCGGTACCACCGGAGCCGGCCTGGATGTCCAGGTAGGCGTTGTTCATGTCCATCTCGCCGCTGAACATGCGACGGAACTCGAGCTGGGCCAGTTTTTCTTCCAGGCCTTCCAGCTCGGTCACGACGTCGCCGACGGCACCTTCGTCATTTTCCTCGACGGCCATGTCGAGCAGGTCCTGGCAGTCCGCCAGGCCGCCGGACAGCTTGTCCAGGGTCTCGACGACCTGTGCCAGCATGGCACGCTCGCGGCCCAGGGCCTGTGCGTACTCGGGCTTGTTCCAGACGTTGGGGTCTTCCAGCTCGCGGTTGACTTCGATCAGGCGGTCATGCTTGTGATCGTAGTCAAAGATACCCCCGAATGGACTGGGAACGCTCGGTAAGGTCCTTGATGGTGTTCAGGATCGGTTGGATTTCCATGGGCGGACGGCTCTCGTACGAATTCGGTGAAAAGCCTGCGAGTATAACCGAGTCCGCCGCAGGGCGGCAGACCCGCCGGGCGCCCGAATGGCCGCAATTACCCGTGTAGGAGCGGCCTTGTGTCGCGATGGGGCGCGCAGCGGCCCCGGAATTCAGCTTCGCAGCAGATACTGCAAGGGGCCGCTGCGCGCCCCATCGCGACACAAGGCCGCTCCTACAAGGGTACGGTGCAGGCCCTGTCAGGCGATGCCAACCTGGTTGCGCCCGCCATTCTTGGCTTGGTACAGGCCTTTGTCCGCCGCCGAAATCAGCTGCCGGCTATGGCTGCCGATGGCCGGAGTCTGGGTGGCCAGGCCGATGCTCACGGTCAGATTCGAGTCGGGCACCGGCGCGGTGTGCGGGATGCCCAGGCCGAGCACGGTCTGGCGCAGCTTTTCGGCCACCAGGCGTGCCCCACCCGGCGAGGTGTTGGGCAATACCAGGACGAATTCCTCGCCGCCATAGCGCGCCGGCAGGTCGGTCGGCCGCGAGCACGCGCCGCGGAGCGCCTCGGCTACCTGGCGCAAGGCCTCGTCACCGGCCAGGTGGCCAAAGCTGTCGTTGTAGGCCTTGAAGTAGTCCACGTCGATCATCAGCAGCGACAACTGCTGCTGCTCACGCATGGCCCGGCGCCACTCCAGCTCCAGGTACTCGTCGAAGTGGCGGCGGTTGGACAACCCGGTCAGGCCATCGGAATTCATCAGCCGCTGCAGCATCAGGTTGGTATCGAGCAGTTGCTGCTGGCTGACGCGCAGGGCACGGTAGGCCTCGTCGCGCTGCAGCAAGGTCAGGTAGGAACGCGAGTGATAGCGGATCCGCGCTACCAGCTCGATGGTATCCGGCAGCTTGACCAGGTAATCGTTGGCCCCGGCGGCAAAGGCTGCGCTCTTGACCAGCGGGTCTTCCTTGGTCGACAGAACGATGATCGGAATGTCCTGGGTCGCCGGGTTGTTGCGGTATTCACGCACCAAAGTCAGCCCGTCCAGGCCAGGCATGATCAGGTCCTGAAGAATCACCGTAGGCTTGATGCGCATGGCCTGGGCCACCGCCTGGTGCGGGTCGGCACAGAAGTGGAAGTCGATGTTCTCTTCGTTGGCCAGGCCACGCCGCACCGCCTCGCCGATCATGGCCTGGTCATCGACCAGCAACACCATCGCCGAGTTCTCGTTGGGGGTCGTGAAACCTTCGATCGGTAAATCATTCATACCTGTTCACCCGATCACTGCCGGCCTGGCGGCGTGATTCAATACACTTCGTCATTTTGCGAAAAATTCCATCAAGCGCCCGGCTATGCGTTCCAGCGGGCGGATTTCCACTGCGGCATCGATGGCCGCAGCGGCCTTGGGCATTCCGTACACCGCACTGCTGGCCTGGTCCTGGGCAATGGTCAGGAAGCCCTGCTGGCGCATCAGCTTCAGGCCCTGGGCACCATCGCGGCCCATGCCGGTAAGCAACACGCCCACCGCATCGCCGTTCCAATAGCGCGCCACACTCTCGAAGAACACATCGATCGAGGGCCGATAGATTTCATTGACAGGTTCGGCAGTGTAGGCCAGTTGGCCATTCTGTAGCAGGCGGATGTGGTGATTGGTGCCGGCCAGCAACACCTGCCCCGGCTGCGGCGGCTCGCCTTCACGGGCCAGACGCACCGGCAGCCCGGCTGCGCTGCTGAGCCATTCGGCCATGCCCGCGGCAAACACCTGGTCCACATGCTGGACCAGCACGATGGCTGCCGGAAAGGCCGCCGGCAGGCCCTGGAGCAATACTTCCAGCGCCGCCGGGCCGCCGGCCGACGAGCCGATCGCCACCAGGCCGCGGCGCTGGGCTGCAACCCGTACTGGCGCAGCGACCGGGCGTGCCGCCGGAGCTCGCTGCTGGCCGATCAGCCAGCTGATGTTCAGAATCTTGCGCAACAAGGGCGCTGCCGCCTCTCGCGGGTCGCCCGCCCCCAGTGCCGGCGTGTCGACCACATCGAGGGCACCATGGCCCATGGCCTCGAACACCCGGTGCACGTTCTGCTTGCGGTCGACCGTGACGATGACGATGGCGCATGGGGTTTCGGCCATGATCCGCCGGGTGGCCTCGACACCATCCATGACCGGCATGATCAGGTCCATGAGGATCAGGTCTGGCTGCAGCTCGGTGCAGCGCTGCACCGCCTCGGCACCATTGCTGGCCACCCACACCACCTGGTGCTCCGGCTCCAGGGCGACCGCCCGGCGCAGCGCCTCGACGGCCATGGGCATGTCGTTGACGATGGCGATCTTCATCCCTGAGCACCTCCGATCAGCTCAACCACAGCATCCAGCAACGCATCGTCATGGAAACTGGCCTTTGCCAAATAGTAGTCGGCGCCAGCGTCCAGGCCACGCCGTCGGTCTTCCTCACGGTCCTTGTAGGACACCACCATTACCGGCAATGACTGCAGACGCTGGTCGCGGCGTACCAGGGTGACCAGCTCGATGCCGTCCATGCGCGGCATGTCGATGTCGGTGATCAGCAGGTCGAAGTCCTCGCCACGCAAGGCGTTCCAGCCGTCCATACCGTCCACAGCCACGGCCACATCGTAGCCACGGTTGCCGAGCAGCTTGCGCTGCAGTTCCCGCACGGTAAGCGAATCGTCGACCACCAGGATGCGCTGGCGCGCCGCGCCGCGGGCGCCGCTGCTGCCGCGTTCGATGCGTTCCAGGCTGCCGGTACTGAGCAATTTTTCCACCGAGCGCAGCAGGTCCTCGACATCGACGATCAGCACCACCGAGCCATCGTCGAGCAAGGCGCCGGAAGAAATGTCCTGCACCTTGCCCAGCCGTGGGTCGAGCGGCATCACCACCAGCACCCGCTCACCCACCAGCCGCTCCACGGCCACGCCATACAGTTGCTCGCGCTCGCGGATCACCACCACCCGCAGGCTGCTCTCCTGCGTCTGCCCGGCCGGGCGGTTGAGCAGCTGGCTGGCCGCGACCAGGCCTATGTGCCGGCCTTCGTGCCAGAAGTGCTGGCGCCCCTCGATCTGCACGATCTCGTCGGCGCCCACTTCGAGCGTGCGTTCGATATGGGCGAGCGGGAAGGCATAGGCCTCGCCGCCCACCTCGACCACCAGGCTGCGCACCACCGACAGGGTCAGCGGCACCTGCAGGTGGAAACGGCAGCCCTGCCCGGCCAGCTGGGTCAGCTCGATCGAACCGCGCAGCTCACGGATCATGTGCTGCACCGCATCCAGGCCCACGCCGCGCCCGGACACCTCGGTGACCTTGTCGCGCAGGCTGAACCCGGGCAGGAACAGGAATGTCAGCAACTCTTCCTCGCTCATCCGCGCCACCGTGTCGGCGGGCGACAGGGCACGCTCGACAATGCTGCTGCGCAGGCGCTCGAGGTCGATGCCGGCACCGTCGTCGATCAGTTCCAGGCTGAGCATACCGGCCTGGTGCGAGGCCCGCAGGCGGATCACGCCCTCCTCCGCCTTGCCCGCCAGCAGGCGCCGCTCGGGCAGTTCGATGCCGTGGTCGACTGCGTTGCGCAACAGGTGGGTCAGCGGTGCTTCGAGTTTTTCCAGCACATCACGGTCGACCTGGGTCTTGTCCCCTTCCACCAGCAGCCGCACCGGCTTGCCCAGCGAACGGCCAAGGTCGCGCACCATGCGGCTCTGACCGGTCAGCACATCGGCAAACGGCCGCATCCGGCAAGCCAGCGCGGTGTCGTACAGCAGTTGTGCGCGCTGGCTGGCCTGCCAGCCGAACTCGTCCAGGTCGGCAGCCTGCTGCTGCAGGATCTGCTGGGTTTCCGCCAGCAGGCGCTGGGTCTGAGCCAAGGCTTCGAGCACCTCGCTGCTCTGGCCACTGTCCTCAAGTTGCATGCGCAGGCCGTCAAGCGCCTGCATACCCTGGCCATGCATGCGCTTGAGGCGCTGCAGGGTGGCCAGGTACGGCTTGAGCCGCTGGGTTTCCACCAGCGACTTGCTGGACAGGTCGAGCAGGCTGTTGAGGCGGTCGGCGGTAACCCGCAGCACCCGCTCAGTGCCTTCGCCGGTGCGCTTGCCGGCCTTGCGACGGGGAGCCAGGTCGAGCTCGGATTCCAAGGGTTCGGCAGGCAGCGGCACAGGTTCGTCCTGTGCGATTGGCACCGGTGTTTCCGGCAGCGCTGGCACGGCTGGCGGCGCCGAGGGCATGGCTGCCGGCCCCGGCTCGAGCAGGCTGGCCATTTGCGCAAGGAACACCGGCAGCGTCGCCTGGGCACCAGCATCGCCAGGCGTGGCGATGCGCATCAGCAGGTCGGTGCCCTGCAGCAGGGCGTCGATATGCTCGGCGCTCAGCCGCAGGCGGCCCTCCTGGGCGGCCACCAGGCAGTCTTCCATGACATGGGCGACGCTGACGCCAGCGTCCACCCCGACGATCCGCGCGGCGCCCTTCAGCGAGTGGGCCGCGCGCATGCAAGCCTCGAGCTGGTCGGCCTGCGTGGGATTACGCTCCAGGGCCATCAGGCCGGCGCTGAGCACCTGGGTCTGCGCTTCGGCCTCCAGGCTGAACAGCTCGAGCAACGATGCGTCGCGCATTTGCTCTGGGGTCATGACAGGCTCCGCTGTACGGCAGACAGTAGGTGTTGATCGTCCAGTACCCGCACGCTGCGGCCACGCCATTGCAGGACCGCTGCGGTGAAGCGGGAGGCGTCCTGGCCGCTGCCCAGCAGCAGCGGGTCGAGCCGGTGAATGCCGTCGATTTCCTCGACCGCCATCACCACCGGCCCACCCTCCGCGGCCAATATCAGCATGCGTGGCATCGCCCGGCCGGTACGTTGCTCGGCAGCGCTGGCCCGCACACCCAGCAGGTCGGCCAGTGACAGGCACGGCACCAGCGCACCACGCACGTTGGCCACCCCCTGCAGCACCCGCGAGCGCTGGTGCGGCAGCGAATGCACCGCCTGCAGCGGGGCAATTTCGGCCAGGCAGGCGGTGGCCAGCGCCAGCCATTCTTCGCCAAGGCGGAACAGCAGCATGGAGCGGCCGGTGTTTTCCTCGGCCGGCGGCGCCACGGCAGCCTGGTGGTCCTGCATCAGCGCGTAGCGGTCGAGCAGGCGTGTGGCCGCAGCGGCATATACCTCGCAGTTGCGGCAGTGAACGTGACGTTCCAACAGCGGGCACTGCTTGTCGCCGTGCACGCCAATGCGGTTCCAGCAGTCGTCGATGTGCGCGTCTTCCTCGGCGAGCAATTGCATCGCGGATTCCTTCATCGTTCAGACTCCCGGCCGACCCGCGCGGCGCGCTCCTGCAGGCGCCGGGCACCGGCCAGGTCGCCCTGGGCCGCCAACAAGGCCGCCAGGTGCACCAGCGCCTCGGGGTGCTGCGGCTCCAGGTACAGGGCTTTGCGATAGTGGGTCAGTGCCTGCTGCGCATCGCCTTCGGTATCGCTGAGCAGCCCCAGCCAGTAGTAAACCTGCGCCGAGGGCGCGAATTGCCCCAGATAGCGCTGGCATTCGGCACGGGCCTGCTCACTGGCGCCGGCATTGGCCAGCCGGGCAATGCTGGCCAGCAACTCGCTTGGCTCCTCGCGCTTGTGCTCGCGCGCCGGCGCTGGCTTGGCGGCCACGGGCAGCACCCGCAGCGGGCGTGGCAACGCTGCGCTCGGTAACGGATAGCCCGGCCTGGCAGGTGCTGGCGACATGCGCCGCAAGGGCTGGGCCGGGGGCGTAGCCAGCGCTGCGCTATCGCCCTGCTGACGCACGTAGGCGAACGACTGGGCAATCCCCAGCGGGCGCATGCCCAATCGCGCCAGCAAGCTGCCTTCTGCCGGGCCGATGAACAGCACGCCCTGGGGGTGCAGCAAGCGCTTGAGCATTTCGAACACCCGTTGCTGGGTCGGCACGTCAAAATAGATCAGCAAGTTACGGCAGAACACGAAGTCGTACAGGCCATCGCGGCTGGCCAGCGCCGGGTCGAGCACGTTGCCCACCTGCAGGCTGACTTGCTCGCGCACCCGTTCATGCAACTGGTGGCCTTCCTCCAAGGCATCGAAGTAACGCTCGCGAAAGCCCAGGTCGCTGCCACGGAAGGCATTGCGCCCGTAAACGGCCTGCCCGGCCTTGGCCACGGAACTGGGGCTGATGTCCATGCCGTCGATCATGAAGGCCCCCGGCGCGATACCCGCATCGAGCAAGGCCATGGCCAGCGAATAGGGCTCCTCGCCGGTCGAGCAAGGCAGGCTGAGCAAGCGCAGCGGGCGCGCCCCGGCCAGCTCGGCCAGGCGCTTGTGCGCCAGGCTGGCCAAGGCTGTGAAGGATTCGGGGTAACGGAAGAACCAGGTTTCCGGGACGATGACCGCTTCGATCAGTGCCTGCTGTTCATCCATCGACTGCTGCAGGTGCAACCAGTAATCATCCAGGTCTGCGGCGTTCACGGCCACGCAACGCTGGCGCAGCGCACGCTCGACCATGGTAGCGCCTACTGACTCCACATCCAGGCCGATGCGTTCGCGCAGGAAGCGGAAAAAATGCTGTTCGTTCATGTCGGCATCCCTGTCGGATCATCCGCGTACAGCAACGCGTGCACGGCATCGGGCAACAGGTCGTTGACTTCGATGCGCTGCAGCAAACCCTGTTCATCCTGACGCACCGGGCCCAGGTACGGGGCCTCACCGCTATCCACGCCATACGGCTGGAACTCGTCGGGGTGGCATCGCAGGGTTTCGGTGGCCTGCTCCAGGATCAGGCCAAGCTGCAGGCCGCCCCGATAGTGCACCAGCACCAGGCGGGTACTGGTACGCTGCGCTGCCGGCTGGCCGAAGCTCAATGCCGCCAGGTCGACCACCGGCACCAGCAGGCCCCGGTGCGCAAGAATGCCTGCGACCCAGGCAGGCGCCTTGGCGATCGGCTTGAGCTGCTGGCGCGGCAGCACCTCGATCACCTCGTGCACGCTCAGGGCAAAGCGTTGGTCGCGGATGCGAAACTGCAGGTACAACGCCCCCTTGGCGTTGCCCGCCCGCGCGGCGCGCGGCTGCAAGTCGTTCATCGCAGTCAGACTTTGAAGCGCGACACGCCGCCACGCAGGCCTGCCGCCACCTGGCTCAGCTCATCGATGGCGAAACTGGCCTGGCGCAGCGACTCGACAGTCTGGGTACTGGCATCGCTGAGCTGGGCCAGTGCCTGGTTGATCTGCTCGGCACCGGTGGCCTGGGCCTGCATGCCTTCGTTGACCATCAGCACGCGTGGCGCCAGGGCCTGCACCTGGTGGATGATCTGGCTGAGCTGCTCGCCCACCTGCTGCACCTCGAACATGCCGCGGCGCACTTCTTCGGAGAACTTGTCCATGCCCATGACCCCGGCCGATACCGCCGACTGGATCTCGCGCACCATCTGCTCGATATCGTAGGTGGCCACGGCGGTCTGGTCGGCCAGGCGGCGCACTTCGGTGGCCACCACGGCAAAGCCGCGGCCGTACTCGCCGGCCTTTTCCGCTTCGATGGCTGCGTTTAGCGACAGCAAGTTGGTCTGGTCGGCGACCTTGACGATGGTCACCACCATCTGGGTGATGTTGCTGGCTTTTTCATTAAGGATGCCGAGCTTGGCATTGACCAGGTCGGCGGCGCCCATCACCTGGTGCATGGTTTCCTCCATGCGCGCCAGGCCCTGCTGGCCGGAGCCGGCCAGGCTGGAGGCCTGATCGGCGGCCGAGGTGACTTCGGTCATGGTACGCACCAGGTCACGCGAGGTGGCGGCGATTTCCCGCGAGGTGGCGCCGATTTCGGTGGTGGTGGCGGCCGTTTCGGTAGCGGTGGCCTGCTGTTGCTTGGAGGTGGCGGCGATTTCGGTCACCGAGGTGGTCACCTGCACCGACGAACGCTGGGCCTGGGCCACCAGGTTGGCCAGGGCCTCGGCCATTTCGTTGAAGCCGCTTTCGATGGCACCGAACTCGTCCTTGCGGTCCAGGCTCAGGCGCATGCTCAGGTCGCCCGAGCGCAGTTTGTCGAGGGCGTGGACAATACGCTGCATGGGCGCGGTGATAGCGCGCATCAGCAACAGGCCGCACACGCCTGCGGCGATGATCGCCAGCAGGAGCGAAATGATCATGCTGCCCTTGGCCGTGCTCACTGCACCGACAATCTCGTTGGTGTCGGTATCGGCGGCGGCGCGGTTGTGCTCGATCACTTCGTTGAGGTGCTTGCGGCCCTCGAGCCAGGCCGGGGTCAGCACATCGGTGATCAACCGCTGGGCTTCGGCGTAGTTGCGTTGTCGATAGGCTTCCAGCACCTGGTCGACGATCTTGAGGTAGGCGGCTTCCATCTGGGTGAAGGCGTCGAAGCGCGCCTGGTCGTCATCATCCTGAATGGTCCCCTGGTAGCTGGTCATGTGCTCCTTCAGGCGGTCCTCGAAGCTCTTGAACAGCTCCGCGTCGGCCGAGGTGAATTCGCGGTGGTTGGACAGCCCCACCAGCTGCTGGCTGGTGACGTAGCTGTCGACCCAGGCGCTGCGGATCATCGAGCTGTAGTAGAGGCCGGGAATGCTGTCGGTCCCCACTGCCTGCTCGGCGGAGGCGATGGTCACCAACCGCGAGTAGGCTGCCACGATCATCAGCAGCATGATGGCGATGATCACGGCAAAACTTGCCAGGATCCGTTGGCGCAAGGTCCAGTTCTTCACATTCAGCCCTCAGGAATTCACAACGAGCGGGAAAATCGCCGAAGTATAGCCCAGGCGCCCAGCGCTCATGCGGCTGAAATGTGGGGTGACCAGGTAACCTGCCTGATGGGCAGGTCATTTTCTCTCTCTGGAAAGGCGCTTTTCTTGTGGGAGCGGCCTTGTGTCGCGAAAGGGCCGCAAAGCGGCCCCGGCAATCGTTTCCCTGCTGCTGATATACGGGGGCCGCTCTGCGGCCCATTCGCGACACAAGGCCGCTCCCACAAAGGCCCCGTCTATTGGGCGGCGGCAAGCCTTGCCTGACTTTCCAGTTCCTGACGCAAGGCAGGGTCCAGGCGCAACTGGCGGGCCAGTTCGTCCAGGTAGGCGCGCTCCATGAAGTTTTCCTGATCAACCATCATCACGCTGGCCAGGTACATCTCGGCGGCCATTTCCGGCGTTTGCGCGGCTCGGGCCACTTCGGCCGGGTCCAGCGGCTTGTTGAGCTCGGCATGCAGCCAGTGCTGCAACTCGCGGTCGTCATCCAGGCGGGTGAATTCGCCCTCGATCAGCGCACGCTCGCGTTCGTCGATATGGCCATCGGACTTGGCCGCCGCCACCAGCGCCCGCAGTACCGCCTGGCTGTGCAGCTCGGCCTGGGCCGGCGGCAGGCGGTCGACCGTCTGTGGCTCGGTGGCGGCCACTTGCTGGCGCGCCTGCCAGTTGCCGTAGGCCTTGTAAGCCAGCACACCGAGCGCGGCCAGGCCGCCATAGGTCAGGGCCTTGCCACCATATTTGCGGGCTTTCTTGTTGCCCAGCAGCAAGCCCATGGCGCCCGCCGCCAGGGCGCCGCCACCGGCACCGGAAAGCAGGCTGCCAAGGCCGCCGGCACTGGCACCTGGCTTGCCAGAGCTGGCCTTGCCGGCCTGGCTGGCGAGCAGGTCCTGGCCGGACTTGAGCAACTGGTCGAGCAATCCCCGGGTATTCATCAAACGGTCTCCACATTGGCCAAGGGAACCATCAGGTTAAGCCCTGCCCGCGCTATCACCATGGGGGGATTTGCTTCCGGATGTTGCATTGGCTGGCAAAAAGCCAACTAGACTCGATATCGCCAATACCGCGCGTAACCGCACTACGTTTATAACGATCGCTTCACGGCTTGCTTGATGACTGCCCCGACCAAAATCTCCAAGAAGAGGGAACACCATGTCAGTGCACAAGACCGCATTGCTCGGCGCAACCGCCTGCGCCGTGCTGGCCAGCGCCAGCCTGCAGGCTGCCGAGCCGCCCAAGGCCCTGGGGCCCGGCGAGGGCCGCCTGGACATCGTCGCCTGGCCCGGCTACATCGAGCGCGGTGAAAGCGACAAGGCCTACGACTGGGTAACCGGCTTCGAGAAGGAAACCGGCTGCAAGGTCAGCGTAAAGACCGCTGCCACCTCGGACGAGATGGTCAGCCTGATGACCAAGGGCGGCTACGACCTGGTCACCGCCTCGGGCGATGCGTCGCTGCGACTGATCGCGGGCAAGCGGGTACAGCCGATCAACACTACCTTGATCCCCAACTGGAAAAACATCGACCCACGGCTGCAGAACGGTGGCTGGTACGTAGTCGACAAGCAGGTATACGGCACCCCGTACCAGTGGGGGCCGAACGTACTGCTGTACAACACCGACGTATTCAAGCAGGCGCCCACCAGCTGGGGCGTACTGTTCGAGCCGCAGAACCTTCCCGACGGCAAGCCGAACAAGGGCCGCGTGCAGGCCTACGATGGGCCGATCTACATCGCCGATGCGGCGTTGTACCTGAAGACGGCCAAGCCGGAGCTGGGCATCCAGGACCCGTACGAGCTTAACGAAGCGCAGTACAAGGCCGTGCTGGAACTGCTGCGCCAGCAGCAACCGCTGATTCACCGCTACTGGCATGACGCCACGGTGCAGATGAGCGATGTGAAGAACGAAGGCGTGGTCGCCTCCAGCTCCTGGGGCTACATGGTCAATGGCCTGAAGGCAGAGAAGCAGCCCGTGGCCTCGACCATCCCCAAGGAAGGCGCGACCGGCTGGGCCGACACCACCATGCTGCACAGCGAAGCCAAGCACCCCAACTGTGCCTACAAATGGATGGACTGGTCGCTGCAGCCGAAGGTACAGGGTGATGTGGCGGCCTGGTTCGGTTCGTTGCCGGCGGTGCCGGCGGCCTGCACCGGCAGCGAGCTGCTGGGGGCCGAGGGCTGCAAGACCAACGGTTTCGACAACTTCGACAAGATCGCCTTCTGGAAAACCCCGCAGGCCCAGGGCGGCAAGTTCGTGCCATATAGCCGCTGGACCCAGGATTACATTGCGATCATGGGTGGGCGCTGAGGTTGCCTGAATGCCTGTGCCGGCCTCTTCGCGGGTAAACCCGCTCCCACAGGTAAAGCGCCACCCTTGCAGGCGGTGATGAACCTGTGGGAGCGGGTTTACCCGCGAAGAGGCCGGTACAGGAGAAACCGTGTTGTCCGGAGCCTATGCATGCCCCTAGCCGTCCAGTTCACCCAGGTTTCCCGCACCTTCGGCGAGATCAAGGCCGT
>NZ_JAFGYI010000292.1:0-467 GCF_017490905.1 Pseudomonas sp. 32_A
CGTACGGGTAACGCTCTTCATGTTGTCCTCATTCAAAGCTGAACCTATGACCGATCCGGGCCGACGACGCTTGGCGAAATGGACGGAGCCATCGCCGCACGCTCATGCCGACTTGGACGTAAACGGCGATCCCAGCGCACGCACAATCCCATCTCGCCATACTTTCGCGATCTTCGTGTGACCGTTGTCGTTGGGATAGAGCATGTCGTAGTAATCCACGCCGACCTTCGGAATCAGCGTCGAACTGTCGACTAGGAAGACATCCTTGAATTGCGCGGCTTCGTCGTTCGCGAGACTGACCACCTGCGCATTGAACTGGTTGATGCGGGCCTGCGTCGCCGCATCCGGGGTGGGTGCGAGCGTCGACAGAATGATCTTCGCTCCGGGCGCGGCTGCGCGGATCGTATCGATCAGCTTTCTGAGCCTCGATGGTGCGGTATCGACCAGGTAATTGTTCAGCATGTCGG
>NZ_JAFGYI010000293.1:0-466 GCF_017490905.1 Pseudomonas sp. 32_A
GAAGCGGCACGTCGCTCACCACTGCGCCGAACAGGTCCGGGCGCTGAATCATGCATGCCGCGACCAGCAGCCCGCCGTTGCTGCCGCCGCGAATACCCAGTTGCGCGGCGCTCGTCACGCCGTCCGCGACGAGTTTTTCGGCGACCGCGATGAAATCGTCGAACGATCGCTGCCGTTGCGTTTGCCGCGCCGATTCGTGCCACTGCGTGCCGAACTCGCCGCCGCCGCGAATATGGGCGAACACCGCGATGCCGCCTTTCTCGAGCCAGCCGATGCCGAGCAACGGATCGTAATCGGGCGTGAGCGCAATCGCGAAGCCGCCGTAGCCGTTCAACAGGCAGGGGCGCGGCGCGCGCGCCGCATTGTCCAGCACGTCGCGCGGCCCGACCAGCGTATAAGGCACGAGCGTGCCGTCGCGCGAGCGCGCGTGTTCGCGCCGCACCGTCAGTTCGGACGCGTCGAACTG